>JAYWDA010000268.1:0-4111 GCA_043780105.1 Pseudobdellovibrionaceae bacterium
GGTATTTTTAAAACCAGCCCCCGTAAAATTTTCGGTAAAATAATTCGTCATAGAATTTTTAATTTTTTCAGAATTTCGATGATCAAATTCAAATCCTGCCGCCTGAGAATGACCCCCGAAGCGATTCAAATTGTCTTTTGCACTTGTCAGCATCTCGACAAGGCAGCCTTCAAAATCCTGAGGACGTCTGGCGCTGCCAACAACTTGGCCCGTTGACTCGTCCAAAGATCCAACAAAGCTTGGCTTTTGACTCTCGAGACTCATCTTTGTGGCCATCAAGCCCACAAGACCGCGATGAAATTTTGGCGAGACCATAAACATGACATTTTCATGGGCATTTTCAGCCACAAAATTTTTAATTTCAATTTCAGCTTCAGCCTGCAATTGCACTCGCATTTGATTATTATCTAAGACCCGGTGGATTAAAGACTGGGCCACCTTGCCGTCATTACATAATAAAATATCAATCGGTAATATTTCAGAACCCATTCGGCTTAAAGCATTTAACTTTGGCGCAAAACGGATGGAGACATCCTGACTAGTTAAGATTCGCTCGTCTAAGCCAACGCCCGCTTTAAGCGCTTTAATTCCTGGCTTTTCTGTCTGCGAAAGCTTTAAAAGTCCATGTTTCACTAAAGTTCGATTGTCATCTACCAAGGGAACCATATCGGTGAGTGTCGCAATCGTGAAATATTCAAGCACGTCTTTGAGTTCAAAATTTTCTGCAGATTTTAAACCGCCATTGATCATTTCACGCTTCAGAGCTCGCAATAAATAAAATGCAACGCCCGCCCCGCTGAGGTATCCCAAGCCTGAGGTGTCGCTAGCTTGGTTGGGATTTACGACCGCCCAACAGACCGGCAAATGTTCCGAAGGCAAATGGTGATCCGTGATAATAACATCCACACCCAGTTCACGGGCTTTCATCGCTGCTTTTGTTGCCGTGATGCCAACATCAACTGTGACAATCAGCTTAACCCCTTCACTGGCCAGTGCTTCAACGGCTTCGGGATGGAAACCATAACCCTCAGCCAATCTGGCTGGCTGATAAGGAACAACGTTTTTAAAACCCAAGCTTGTCAGGCCCGTTATCATCAGCGCTAAACCAGAAGTTCCGTCTAAATCAAAATCAGCATAGATCGCAATTTTTTCTTCAGATAAAAAAGCCTGCGCTAAACGCTTGACCGCAATGTCCATATTCATCAATGAAAATGGATCTTTTAAGCTCTGTAATTTAGGAAATAAAAAAGTTTCAATTTTAGCTGGGTCTTTAAGACCGCGACCTGTCAAAACGCGCTGAATAGCTGCAGGAATTGGACCTTGGGAATCCAGCGGATGCAAATCATCATTTTTTTGATCTGCATTTCTGGATTTCCAAACGGTCTTCATGGCGAATTCCTTTTTCTTCTAACTAGCTTTTGACAGAGTCAATTTTTCAGTCAAAAGAATCAATGGAGCCGCCACATAAATCGAAGAATAAGTTCCAAAGAAAATACCAACACACATCGCAAAAGCGATATCAGAGATCGTTCCACCGGCTAAGAAATATAAACATAAAGCCGAAGTGAAAGTTGTTCCTGAAGTGATCAGCGTTCGGGTGAACATATCATTGATGGACTTGTTGATAATAAATCGAATACCGCGGTCTTTGTACATATGTTCAGTTTCACGAATTCGGTCAAACACGACGATGGTATCATTCAGCGAATAACCGATTAAAGTCAGCACAGCTGCTAAAATAGGAATATTCACTTCTTTACCAACGGCGACGAATAACGCCAGCGTGATGATCGCATCATGGGCTAAGCAAAGAACAGCTCCGGGTGCGTATTTATAATCAAATCGCAAAGCCACATAAATCAAGATCACAAGCAGACAATAAAATACTGCTAGTAAACCATTACGCTTTAATTCAGCTCCGACTTGAGGACCGACGGTATCAACCCTTCGAATTTCTGGTTGATATTGCGCCAGCTGCGTTCCGATCGCTTCTTTTAATTTCGAAATCGATGAGTTTAAAATATCGTTTGTTTCTTTATCGTTTTTGCCGCTGCGGCCTTGAAAGCGAACAACAAATTCGTTTTCTTCCCCGATACTTTGTACACCGACTTCGCCTAAATCCGCTGTTTCAAGTGTTTTTCGGATGTCTGCAATTTCAACTTTTTGTCCGAACTTCACTTGCAGCTCGGTGCCCCCACGGAAATCAATTCCGTAAGTCACTCCGTGCACTACCAAGTAGATGATTGAGACCAAAACGAAAAGCAGAGAAAGACCACCAAACAGGCCAATCTTTCCAACAAAATCAAATTTTCCAGAGTCCAATTCATTTTTCTGCATTTTAATTTCCTAAACTGATAATTTTTGAACTCGAAATCGAGTGATTAAAGTATCCACAATAACTTTTGATACAAACACGTTGGCAAATAATGTTGTCACGATACCGATGAGCAAAGTGACCGCAAAGCCTCGAACAGGTCCTGTTCCAAAATAAAGCAGAACGAAGGCGGTCATTGCTGTTGTGATATTGGCATCTAATATCGCACTCATGGCGTGTCTGTAACCGTCGTTGATAGAAAGCTTAAAGCTTCCACCTTTGGCCAGCTCTTCCCGAATTCGTTCGTTAATAAGGACGTTCGCATCCACGGCAAATCCCACAGTTAATGCGATCCCCGCAATCCCAGGCAAAGTTAAAGTGGCACCTAAAGAAGTTAATAAAGCAAACATGCACAAAATATTAATGGCTAACGCTATTGTTGTGATCACGCCCATCTGCCGGTAGTAAATCAACATAAAGATAATGATCAGCAAGGCGCCAAGATAAGACGCCATTTTTGCACGGTTGATCGAGTCTGCACCCAAACTTGGACCGACCCGTCGCTCTTCCAACTGCTCTAAAGAAGCTGGCAAAGCGCCGGCTCGTAGAGACGTTGAAATCATTTTTGCTTCTTCCATTTTTCGTTTTGAATCTCCACGACCCAAAGTGATCGAAGCAGATCCGCCGGCAATACGACCTTTTATATTTGGTGCGGATTTAATCACCCGATCTAAAACTATCGCCATTCGCTCGTTCACATGATTGCCGGTCAGGTCTGCAAATTTTGTGGCACCCGCAGTGTTAAATCGTAATAACACTTCAGGACCGCCGTACTGGTCAAAGCCAACGCTGGCACTGTCCAGATCGCCACCACCCAAATGAGTGTCTGTTTTTAATAAATACGGAGCCGCTCCCACTTCCATCGATTTTGCATTTTCTGATTTTTCATAAAACACAGAGGTATTTGCCGGAATTTTATCTTTTAAATCATTATTTAATTTAGTGATGTATTCTGAGTATTTAACTTTCGCTAAAGAATAATCGCCGGCTTTTTCTGCATCAGCGATCATGCCACGCAGTTTTGTTGGGTCGATTTCATTCGAGACGATCATAAAATCAAGTTTTGCTGTCGTATTGATCAGCTGCTTTGCGCGTTCTGCATCTGCCATACCTGGTAACTGCACAAGAATGCGATCAGTGCCTTGCTTGGAAATTGATGGCTCAGAAACACCGAACTCATCGATTCGATTTCGAATCGTTTCAATGGCTTGCTGAATCACCTTTTCTTTATAATCCGTTAAGTAAGCATCGTAATAGCGAACATCCACTGACGTGTCGCCAGCCGCGCCCTCTTGCAAAACATTGCCGTAGCGATCAGCTAGTAACTTTTGAACTTTTGGTTTATCTGCAGCGCTTGCCACCGTCACCAAGACTTCGCCTTGATTGCCATTGACGATTTTTACTTCAGTGCCAGGAATATTTTCTTTTTTGAATTCTTCTTTCAAAGAAGCCACTAACCGAGTCGTGCTTTCAGTGATCACGCCATCTACGTCAGCGCCTAAGACAAGGTGCAAACCCCCTTGAATATCAAGACCGTAATTCAGTTTTTGTTTAAAAGGCCAAGCGCTGATTTTATCAACATTGACAAAGTTAGGCAGCGCCCAAAAAATCGCTAAAGCAACGCCCGCGATGGCTAGAATCGATCTCCAATTTTTTTCCATTAAGCTTTTCCTTCAGTGGCTGTTTTGCTCGAGCCCGCGATTGAGTTTCTTAAAAACTTCAAGCGAACGCCGTCAG
>JAYWDA010000269.1:0-4197 GCA_043780105.1 Pseudobdellovibrionaceae bacterium
TTTTGAAGTCATACACCCACATATTTTAGCCGCGCTTGCCCAGCTCGAAGAAGAACATGAGTCCATCGGTCCCAAAGAGATGATTAAGATTAATGAAAAAATCATTCAAGACCTTTACGAGAGCGATCTTAGAAATCCATAGTAGCTGGATAAAATTTTTAGGTTCAATCCCATCATGCCCGCCATGATTATTGATGGCGGAACACTGGCAGACAATTCTACATCGAGATTATCCGCCATCTTGAGACTACAACGCTAATAATATTCTAAACTGTTTGCGGCTTAAGATCCATCGCATGACCTTGATCGATTAATGGCTGACGATGATTTGCAGCCGCGCCAACAGATCCACCTAGAGCACAGCCTCCAATTCCAAGAACCAAAGTTAAAAAGATGGTCCAGCCTGCGGCCTGCATTCCTTTTGCTGTTGTTTGAGCGGCGGTTTGCAAAGTGCTACGAACTTCCTGCTGAAGGATCGTGATTCTAGCATCAACTTGCTCGACAGGAACTCCAGCTTGAAAAGCAAGAAAGCGTTTTGCTCCCTCTGAATCCCCTTGCAGCAACCGAGTTGCAATTCCTTGGGTTACAATTTCTGGTGATGATTTTAGATTCAGTCCCTGAAACGATTGTTGAATGGTGTCTTGAACGGCAGGACTTGAAAGTAAATGATCGGCTCCACCTGTCATTGCACTGGCAGCATTCCCCATCGTGCGACCTAAAGCCCCAATAGCAGACCCCGCTCCATACAAAAATAAAGTAAAAAATAAAGACGCAATCACAACACCTTGCGCGCCTCCGGCTTTACTTGTTGTTAAGTTTGAAATTCGGGACGCAAAGTAACTGCCGAACATTAACGACAATAAAACACTCAGAACAGTCCAAACGGCAGCCCCCATCGCAATTTTTCCACCACCGCTCATATTTTGAATAACATCTTCGGCCGTAGCGCCCATCACCGCAGCACCTAAGGCCGTTAATGCCACGTAGCAGATCACTGAAAAGATCAGGCCTGCAAAAATAGCTCGCCAGCTGATTAATGGAAACTGGGCAAAGCCCAAATGTTCTTTTTCATAATTTTTCATCACACCCTCCTTGGGTATTTGTTTTTGCTGTTTAAAGCAAAGGGCATACCAAGGCGCACGCGGGGGCAGTTTTGACTTTGCTTCCCCGTTTTTAATAGTTCCCCTCGCTGCCAAACGCCGTGGGTAAAACCAAATATGGCGGACAAACTTTTTTTCTATTTGAATTAAGCCCAGCTTTCTACTTCTTGCCAGCCGCTGGGGAGCCAGTTGTCGCACTCTTGCCAGCTTTAGCATAGGCTGGAAGATAAGCGTCGGTCAGACCGTACATTTTTACGCAAAGGTGATAGGCCATCAAGCTTGTGTCTTCTAAACATTTTTCTAATTCTTTTTTTATTTTTCGACAAGTGACGACAGCTCGGAAAATTTCTTTATTAGCACCGATCAAATCTTTTAAAACATCTGAAGCTTCTTTAAAATCTGTCTGCTCTAATCCGACACAAATGGGCGCGCGGTGGGATTTTAAAGACGCTAAGGCCTGCGGTTTGTGACTTATTTTTTCCTGAAGCTCATCTTTTTGCTGAAGGCAGCTGAATCTTTCCTTTTCAATATCGGTGCAAACTCCATTATTCCAAATAGTATACGAGGCGACCATAACCACCAAACCAGCGCCAACAACGCCGACCGGACCCGCAGCCATTCCCTCTGCGATAATGGTGGCACCTCCACTGATGACACCCATCCCACCTGTAGCCATCATTAATCCACCGTTCAGGCTTTCTAAATTTTCAGCGTGAGCTTTGTTAATGAAGGCATCAAACAAAACGGCCTGCTCGTAATTCGGCAGGGATTTCATAATTAAATTCCATTGTTGTTCAAAATTTCCAGCCGCTAATAAATCAAGAACTTTTCCATTCAGGCCTATTTTATGATTTGGTAAGAAAGTGATTTTTAACGTCTGTTTTTTTGTTTCAATTTCTAAAGAATCGGCCCCTGCCGTTTTAACATGGGGAAGTTCCCTGTTTTGAACTTTCTGAAATTTGTAATTCAGATATTCAACAAACTTTTCTGGCAATTCTTCTTGATGCGCAGTTATGAATTGATTGAAAGTCATCGTTTGGGGGTAGCCTTTTGAAAATTCAGCCACTTTTTGGGGAGAGACCGCATTTCCAGCCACTGCGTTTAAAGAAATGCTAAAACCAACAAGAATCAAAAGTGCTCTCATGAAAACCTCTTTTACCTTATCGTACCCTTAGAATGGGACCATCTCCACTGGGCAACGGAAAGACGGGACTTTTGTCGTACGTTGATCTTTTAAACATTTTTGAAAGATATTCTGTATCCAGACTTTCTCGTTATATTAAGTGCAAATCTGATATGTTAAACCAAGTTATGACGAAACAAGTTTTAATTCCCGTTCCAAGTACAGATTTTGATCCCACTGAGGCCAGCGTTCCGTGGAAAATACTAAGCACTGCCGGAGTGAACATTGTCTTTGCAACACCAAAGGGCGCTATTGGACATTGCGACAACCGAATGCTTTGCGGTGATGGCTTAGGTTTACTTTCTGGAATACTTGCTGCCGTTCATATTGGCCGCCAAGCCTACCAAGAAATGCGTCAGTCAGAAGAATTTAAAAATCCCATAAGCTGGAGCGATATTGATCCTTTAAAATTTGATGGCCTGATTTTACCAGGAGGCCATGCCAAAGGTATGCGTGAGTACTTAGAATCAAAAGAGCTTCAATCACATGTCGGTAAATTCTTTGAATTAAAAAAACCTGTCGGAGCGATCTGTCACGGTGTGGTTTTAGCGGCCAGAAGTCAAAGATCAGATGGCAAAAGTGTCCTTTGCGGTCGAAAGACGACAGCCTTACTGGCTTCGCAAGAAATTTCAGCTTGGGTATTAACCTGCTTGTGGCTTGGAAGCTATTACCGCACCTACTCACAAACAGTTGAAGCTGAAGTAAAATCAGTTCTTTCGTCAAAACAAGATTTTATAAATGGACCCATGCCACTCTTCCGAGACAGCCCAGAAAATTTATCGCCTGGTTTTGTTGTTCAAGATGGAAATTATTTGTCTGCTAGGTGGCCCGGCGATGCTCATGCTTTTGGGAATCGTTTCTTGAAAATGCTCGGTTAACAAATGATGAGGTAGAATACCCTGCAAGTTTATGTCGCTGGCATATCTTCCGAATGCCCCTGCCCTCCAGTTGCTGTAGTATGAGCTTTACATGTAACGTGTTGGCAGATTCGTCCCTTTACAATAGAATTTCAGCATGACAGTAATTTCGTTTGCAAGTTTGGCCCGAGGTCGATGACTCAACCACAGACTCGATTTTTGAAAGTTAGAGGCGGGAGCCTTACCTATCGGACCATGGGGCAAGGACCCACGATTGTTTTCATTGCTGGTGGCCCAGCTATCCGCGGACCCCTCTATGAAGAAAATTTAAAAAGTCTGTCTGACAAAAATACTCTCTTTTTTTAGAGTTATGCAGGATGTTCTCCTTCCAGCTTTGACCGAGATACTTATTCAGTTCATACCGACTCTGATCAAAATGCAATGTATGGGTCGAAAAAGAGATCACAGGAAAGATTTCGTTTTATTCACAATCACCTCTTTTTCACCATGACCATAAAAGTAGTTTGAAAAATAAAAGTTTCTAAGCCACGATGGATTTGAATGACTCAATTTATTGTATTCCTACCGTCCATTCTTATTGGTTTATTCTTTTTTCTTTTTACCGTCCTGCTGCCCCTACGATACAAGAAACTAAATGCGAATCTTGTCGATTATTATAAGGGGACGGAAAACTATTTGTTGGGCGAAATCAGCCTAGTTTACTCAACTATAAAGTTTAGAATTTCTAGAATTTCGAGAGGCGGCAGAGGTTATTATCTTGGTCTTTGGACCTACGTCACCAGTGTTGAGAGGATAATTATAGGCCACGCTCAATCGGCTAAATATACCCGGGGAAAGTTCTTATTTTTGCCAACGACCGAAACTGTCGATCTTGGCTCAATGCAGGTTGTTATCGGTGCAGATGACCCTGGCACCATCGAAAAAATAAAAGCTCATCTTGCGGACAAAAAATTTATCAATGCTTGCTCAGTTTTATTTAATGAGAAATTCAATTATCTAACGGTAGCTTCAGAAATTCATTTCAGTAAATTCATAC
>JAYWDA010000270.1:0-1897 GCA_043780105.1 Pseudobdellovibrionaceae bacterium
CCGATCAGCCTTGAAGAACAAGACAAGGTCAGACTCGAAATCCAACAGCAGCTAGAAAAATTTAAAGCTCAAAAGGAATTAGTAGGCTCAGAAGTCTTATTGGCTGTGGCGGGCACGCCCACTGCTTTGGCAGCGCTTGAATTAGGAGCCTTTGATCCACAAAAAGTAGACGGCTTTTGTTTTAGCATGGCTCAATTGGAAAAATGGCAAAATATATTTGCGACAACCTCGATCGATGAGAAAAAAACAAAATACAAATTAGGAGGCCGCGCCGACATTATTTTTGCCGGAACAACAATCTTAATTGAAGTGATGAAAAAATTTAACTTTTCTGAAGTGATGATTTCGACGAAAGGAGTTCGCTATGGCGTGGCATTACAGCTTTTGCAGAACCCTGAGTCTTATTTTTGTTTTAAGCCATCCCGCTTTTGCAGGAAGCTTAAAAGACCCAAATCCAATTAATTTCAAAAAAGATAAAATCATCCTTTCTGGAAAAACGATTGCGATTGAATTGGCTGAAACAGACGATCAGCGCAGTCATGGTCTGATGTATCGCGAAAAAATGAATGAAATGGAAGGGATGCTATTCGTTTTTAAATACGAACAGAGCTTAGCTTTCTGGATGAAAAACACATTTCTAGATTTATCGATTGGTTACTTTGATAAAAACAAGACCTTAGTAGATGTCCAAGAAATGAAGGCCATGAATTCAGTGATGAGCGACAACCTGCCTTCTTATCCTAGCGCGAAACCAGCCATGTATGCCCTTGAGATGAACAAGGGATGGTTTTCGGTAAACAAAGTTAAGCCAGGTGCGAAATTCGAATTTGTACGTGCCCTTAAGTCTAGGTCCAAATCAAAGACCCCTTAAAGCACAAAATATTTTGCAAGTCCGCGAAACTATGCTTAAATCTAAGAGTGAAAATGAAACAGTAAGTTTCATTTTAATTTCAAGGATGAGTGTATGACAAAACGACTATTGATTTTGTTGGCGATTTGCAGTCTCAGTCTAGCCAGTTTAAACGGCTGCACCTCGAAGGAATCTAAAGACGACGCGGAAGTCGCAACTGACGCCCCAGCGGCGGCCGGCGGCGACAACTTAGAAGCTGTCGATGGATCCGCGACGCCTCCAGTGGCGGGGGCAACAGCAGATGCGCTTCCTGAAGACTCTTTGGAAAGTGCACTCTCCGAAACACCTCCTACGGCAGAGGCCCCTGCACCATCAGCGCCCTCTTCATCGGACTTAAAGGCTGCGGAACCAACACTAGATATGCCTTCTGACCCCGCGTCAGAGCCTTCGTTGGGAGCGCCAAGCTCATCAGGAATTGCCGACATTGAACCGCCAGCAAAAGAGTCAAAGCCAAAAGCAGAGACCGCATCTTCAGAGACGCCAGCTCCAGCCGCAGCGTCATTACAAAAAATTCCAGATGCTCCATTTCAGCAGAGTGGAATTTTGCTAAACACAGTCTACATTGCTCGACCTGGTGATACTGTTTCTAGCGTCAGCCAAATGATTTATAGCGCAGACAAAACATCTGAACTGAAAAAAGCAAATCCAAAACTAAAAAATCGCGATCCTCGCCCTAGCGAAAAGATTTTTTATAACTCTCCCGTTCGGCCTACTGACGCTGAAAAGATGATGACCTACTACGAAGACAACGGAATGAAAGCTGAAACATATATTGCCCAAGAAGGCGACACCATCCAAAAAGTAGGGAAAAACCTTTTGGGTTACGACAAAGGTTGGAAAGAAATTTGGACAACCAATGCGATTGAATCAAAAGGAAAATTAGAAGCAGGAACAGAAATAAAATATTATAAAGGACCAGCTGCACCAGCGACAAAGATCGCTTCAAACGAAGCCGCTCCAGCTGCCAAAGAAGAATTGCCTCCTCCG
>JAYWDA010000271.1:0-1661 GCA_043780105.1 Pseudobdellovibrionaceae bacterium
AAATCCATAGCCGATGTTTTAGATATGTCAGTGGCCGAGAGCCTAGAGTTTTTTAAAAATCACAGCGCCATTTTTCGAAAGCTTGAAACCCTTCACCGCGTCGGTCTTGATTACATGACCTTAGGGCAAAGTTCGACAACGCTTTCAGGTGGAGAAGCGCAGCGGGTGAAGCTGAGTAAAGAGCTCTCAAAGCGCGGGACAGGGAAAACACTTTATATTTTAGACGAACCCACAACAGGTTTGCATTTTGAAGACATTAAAAAATTGGTCGAACTTTTACAAGAACTGACCAATCAAGGTAATACACTGCTCGTGATTGAGCATAACTTGGATGTGATAAAAACAGCCGATCATATTATTGATTTAGGACCTGAGGGCGGCCGCGGCGGGGGCGAAATTGTCGCCGTAGGGACTCCTGAAATGGTCGTGAAAAACTTAAGAAGTTTAACCGGCACTTATTTGAAACCAGTTTTGGAACGAGCCCCAGTGCGAACCAGGAAAACAAAAAGTTCAGCGATTGATTTATCCTCTACAAAGTAAAGCGATAAAATTTTGATCTTTTAAAACCCCAAAGTAAGAGGCCAAAACAAAGAGCCACGGGCGCAGATGAGGCACCAAAAAGCTCCATCATAACAACAGCTCCGGTCAGTGGAATTCCTAAAACCTGGGCGAAAAAAAAGACACAGCCAACGGCGCTGGCTACGATCAGCGGAAGCTCAAGGCTTGTTGATAACGAAGAGCCTAATAAAGCTCCGATGGACATCAAGGGCGTCAATTCACCGCCTTTAAATCCAAAAGTGTGACTGATTAAAGTAAAAAGACTTTTTAAGAGGGCTTCATAGCCTGTGCCTGCAGTGAGAAAAGATTGCTGAATTAAAGAAACTCCTAAACCATTGTATTTTGACGATCCCACAAGGAAAGTTAAGACGGCAATGACAACTCCTGCAATGAAAATCCTAAGGTGACTGGATCTGATATATTTAAAACCAAAATGCGAAAAGGTGTTTGCTACTTTTTTATATACAATGGCGGCCACAAAAATGATTAAAAATAAAATAAGAAAAGAAAATAAAACTTTTAAATCCCAACTGATCTGCGGCCAGACGGGATAGTGAGTGTGTTGAGCTTTAAAATTGTTAGAGAAATAAAAGCTAACAAAGCTGACGGCGGTCCACTTGAGGGAATCTTCCAAGGACTGCTTGAAGCCAAATCTTTCTCCTAAAAAAATAAGTGCGGCGATTGGAGTCCCAAAGAGGGAAGAAAATCCTGCCACAAACCCTGCTCGGATTAGAAGGTCCCCGTCGTTAAATCCAAAAATTTTGGATTGCAGATGTCCAGTGGCGCTTCCAAGGCTGGCGCCGTACTGGAGTGCCGCCCCTTCGCGCCCTGTGCTAGCGCCAAAAAGTTGGGACAAGCTTGAGCTTATAATTACCTGCAACGCTGAGCTCCAGCCCGAATTATCTGCGTTTCTAGTGCGAGCATTGATAATTTCGTCAATCCAAAGACTGAAAACTCCGAAAATGGAGAGAGCAAATACCAACCAAAGATTTTCAGTGAATAGACCAAAAAAATAATTTAGGGTGAAAAGAAAGACGGTGGAACAAGCCGCCGTCAAAACGCAAAGAAAAAGTAAAGAGCTTCCTTGCGATAATATGGTTTTA
>JAYWDA010000272.1:0-3959 GCA_043780105.1 Pseudobdellovibrionaceae bacterium
TAAGATTTGTTTATGAGTCCTCTGAGATATGTCATTCTTTCTGGAAAAAGTCACAAAAATCCACTTTTAAAACCCATGCTATATGTTTGGAAATTAAAAATCCACAACCGTAGCGGAGGTATGAAATGGAATTACAAACTCTTTCAAACACAGAACTGATGAACAGGTTTAGCAAGCTTGTTCAGACAGAACGTAAAATTACGCATTTGGTTTTAGAATGTATTTCTGAAATAGATATCAGAAAAATTTATTTGGAACGGGCTCACCCAAGTTTGTTTGACTATTTGGTTAAAGCGTTTGGCTACAGCCCCTCAGCAGTCGTTCGAAGAATTGAATCGGCAAGGCTTTTGCGAGAAGTCCCGGAAATCGCCAGTAAGATTGAAGAAGGATCGCTGAATTTATCGCAGCTTTCGCAAGTTCAACAAGCCATTCGAATGACTCAAAAGCAAGATTCTCGCAAAGTTCCAATAGATGAGAAGCGTAAGCTCCTAAAGAAAATAGAAAACACCACGCAAAATCAAACTGAGCTTATACTAGCCAAAGAGTTAAATTTGCCCGTGGTCAGAGAAGAAAAGGAAAGAATTCACCAGAACGAATCCGTCACGTTAACAATTACTTTTTCAAAAGAACAAATAGCCCTTCTGGAAAAAGCATCAGACTTAATGTCGCATGCTTTGCCGAATCACAAATGGGCTGATGTGATAACAGCTTTAGCTCAAAAAGAAATTCAGCGCAGAACTGAAATTAAACGGCCGACCGAAGTCAAAAAACCGAACAAAGCTGCTAAACCAAACACAGAGCGAAAACTAAATTTAGTTCACGACCACAAGAATATCGTCATCAAGGCGATGGCTCCGATCGCGCGCAAAGCAATTAAACCTAATCTTCGAAAAACAATTTTTGCTACAGACAAATGCTGCCAGTTCAAAGATCCTCTGACGAATAAAATCTGTGGAAGTCGCCGATTTCTAGAAATTGATCATATTCAGCCTATTTGGGCCGGCGGAGATAACTCGGCAGAGAATCTTCGAATTTTGTGTTCGCAGCATAATAAATTTAAATATGCCAAGGAATCTGGGTTACACCCGCTACGGGTGTAGGGACCCAGTATACCCTAGAACGCCTAATTGTGCTGAAATCGTCATAAATTCGTCACAGTTCCAAAACCCTTTTTTGGGACTTAATGGGTAACTTCGGGACAGTTCAAAAAAATCAAAACCAACAAAGGAGGCTTTATGATTTGGGCATTAGTTATAGGTTTGATCGTCGGTGCAATTGCAAAGTTTTTGATGCCAGGAAATGATCCGGGTGGTTTTATTGTTACGATTTTACTTGGCATCGCTGGCTCATTTATCGCAAATTGGATTGGCGCAACGATGGGATTCTATACTCAAGGCGAGCCTGCAGGACTTTTTGCTTCGGTGCTAGGAGCTATGTTGTTGCTCTTTATCTACCGCCTTGTTGTTTCACGTCGCAGCCGTTTAACTTAAAAATAATTAACAAAAAACAGGAGAATTTATGAGAAAAGTATTAGCAATGTTAGCGGCCATGGGACTTTTGATGAGCTTAGCCCAAGCTGAAGAAACTGTTGGCGAAAGTGCGAAAGCCACCGGCAACACAGTGGTTCGAAAAATGAAAAAAGGCGGCCACCGTATGCAAGAAGCCGTTTGCATGGAAGGCGACTTGAAATGTGCTGCTGAAAAAGGCAAACACCGTGTTCATGAAGCGGGCGATGCTATTGGCGACAAAGCCAAAGAAGTGAAAAACAAAGTCGACTAAATTACTTTTTGTTAAAAAGCTTAAAAAGGCCGTCGGAACCATTCGACGGCCTTTTTTTATTTTACATTAAAAATAAGGAGCTCTACCATTTAAGAAGCGAGGAGTTTTTCTCTGAAATATTCTGCTTCTTTGATCCTTATTTTGTTTTTAAGTCCCTTCAGTCCTTACGCACAGGCGCGGGCTAGAAAAAATAAGCTTTTAACCGAAGCCCAGCATGCCTTAGCGGCCAAGCTGACAAGCCCTCCCAAGCCTGATGAGGTTTGTTTTTCTCCAGACCAACTGTGCGATGTAAAGCTGATTAAGTTCATTCAGTCCGCTCAAACCCAGATCGATATGGCTGTTTTTGATATGAATCTTGATCAATTAGTTCATGAACTGCTGGTGGCCTCAAAAAAAATTAAGGTTAGAATCGTCGTGGATAAAAGACAAGCCGCCGGCAACCACTCTTTAGTTTCTACGCTGATCCGAGGAGGCGCCCAGGTCCGCTTCGGAAAACAAAAAGGAATCATGCACGATAAGTTTACGATTATTGATCAAAAAATGATCGAGACAGGATCTTTTAACTATACCAATCACGCAAGCCAGGCGAATCAAGAAAATCAGATTTACCTAGCCACTAAATCCATCGTCGATCTGTACAATGATCGCTTTGAAAAAATATGGAGCACGGCTCAATCCCAACGCTCCCTCTCCTCACAGGCAGAATAAAAAAAAGGTGACCTGTTTATCAGATCACCTTTTTGCAATAAAACTTATTTTATTAAATTTTGCGGCGGGAATTAGTTCATTCGTTTAAATGCGCCATCTCCACCGATGTAAAAAGACTCAGCTTGCTGAACGTGCTTTACAACTGTGTCCACTGACCAGTTCAAGTTCAGCTGCATTCCTGCAATCGGCTGCTCCAAAGTTCCACTGTTGAAAACATTGGGCACAACAGTTGTTGCGTTGAAAGTATAACCCCAAGCAACGTTTAGCTGAGCAGGAACAACTGTCGCGTTAGAGATATATCGTCCAGCGCCGTTGAAACTTCCACCAGCTGTGTAGATCACTCGGAAAGCAAAGCTAACAACTTCATAGTTAAAACCGTTCACGTAGGAAACTTTGTAGGTTTTGCTTTGAGGCACAGACCAACCTGTTAAGTGATTCCAGCAGCCGATGCCTTGAGGAAGTGCGTTGGCAGAATCAACAGAAATATTCACAACCGGGCGACCTAATTCAATCACTGACCATGCTTTTTTACCGATGTTAATAATTTTATCTAACCAGATATGAGCGCGATCGATCGGATTTAAAGGATCTAAAGCTTCTTCTAAAACTCCAGCCTGTGAAGTGTTGCAAGCTGCAAAGTCAGTCGCTAATGGCTGATAGTCAGCCAGTGGACCAGATGTGATTTCTTCAATCACTGGACGGCCAAATTGATAATATTTTGCGGATGGTGCTGACGTTGCAGCAAAAACTGTAGAACTTAAAAGTAAGCCGAAGCCGACTAAAATTGCTTTCATGAATCCCCCTGATAGATTGGCCAAAATGGCGTTTTTATAAACTGGCCGGACCATACCAACATAGAATTTTCGGAATCAACGGATTAAACAGCATTGCTCGGCGTTAGCCAGCCAAATGAAACCTATTGTCGACGCTTCAGGCGAGCCGCGTAAAAGCCATCTGTAGGACCCTTATCAGGTCGAAGAAAAACCTCTTCTTCTAGTTCCCAATCAGCGCCTTGTTCAGTCATAAAGCGCTTTATTTGAAGTTCATTTTCAGAGGGGAGCAAACTACACGTGGCATAAACCAAGTAGCCTCCGGGTTTTGTCATATCAGAATAACCCGTAAGAATTTTCCATTGAAGTTCAGTTAGCCGTTCAATGTCGGCTCTATTGACCTTCCATTTTTTATCGGGATTTCGCCTTAGGACTCCTAAGCCTGAGCAAGGCACGTCTAATAAAACTCGGTCGGCCGCTTTTTCTAATCGCTTGATCACTTTTGTATTTTCAATCAAGCGTGTTTCGATAATATCAACGCCATTTCTTTTGGCGCGCGTGCGAAGCTCTTCTAATTTACGATCGTAAATATCCAGGGCAATAATTTTACCTTTGTTTTTCATTAAACAGGCCAGGTGCAAGCTTTTCCCACCCGCTCCTGCACAAGCATCAATCACGCGTTGGCCGGGTTCAATTTTTAGA
>JAYWDA010000273.1:0-3953 GCA_043780105.1 Pseudobdellovibrionaceae bacterium
ATCTGAAAATCCAGAAATTCGATCTGAAGCCCTTAAAGATCTGCAGAAAATGAAAGAGTATCAACTTAATAATTCTTCAGAAATTGAAGTTTTTAAATACTTAAGCCGTTGGGAAAATGTGGCTATCAGAGAAATGTTAAATCTTCCGGATTTTCAATTAAACCCCGTTTGGATCCAGGAACGCTTGAAGGCGAAAATCGGCTTAGCCGAAATCGAAAATATTTTGGATTTTTTAAAAAATCACGGGTTTATTAGCGTTTCGCCAGACGGAAAAACAGCGACTGCTAAAAAATCTCTTCAATGTGAGGACGGAGTTTTTCGCATCTCATTATCAGATTTTCACCGTCAAATGCTGGACCGAATTGAAGATTCCATTGAAAATACACCAAGGGAGCTGCGCTCGATTATGGGTCACACTAGAACCCTTTCTAGCAAAGAATTTGCGGCCTTAAAATTAAAAATTGCAGATTTTATGAATGAGCTTGACGCTGCTAAAAGTAACTCGCCAGATCTTGATAGTGAAGTTTACCATATCACCCTAGCTGCTGTGCCGTTAACTTCAACAAAAAGAAAGGTCAGCTAAATGAAAAAAACCTTCTCCCTTATTTTCTTGAGCTTACTGACGGCCGTTTTTTTCAGCTGCCAAAAAAGTGATAATGGCGGAACAACGACCGGAAATCCCGTCACCGTGAATTTGAAAATAACAGCGTCGTCGCAAGTGGCCACGCCAGCCATTGCTAAAACTTTTCACTTTTTACCAAATCTATTTATTAGTAAAGTTTTTGCTTTGTCTCCACCCGCCTTACAAGACTCTGCTGGCCGCGCAGTCACCCTTACAGATTATTGGATGGCTTTAAAGACGATTGAAATTAGGAGCACACAAGTCAGTGGGGCTATCGAATCCCCCGAGGTCAAATACCTGGGGCCTTACGCCATTAATATGCTGGCTTCAAACCCACCTTTTTTTGGCGCGATCTCAATTATCCCACCGGTTTTAAGATTTAAGGCCGTCTTTCAAAAACTTGATTTTGCGGCGCCTGGTGCACCGGCGGGCATGACGAATTATGCGGTCTATTTTGCGGGTCAAGTGAACGGCCTTTCCTTTATTGTTCGTTCCGACGAAGGAATTGTTTACGAAGTGGCGGGACCCAATGCTGTTTCACCGCCTTCTAACGGTGTTCTTTTATTATCAGTTAAAACTGCCAATCTTTTTAAGAGGATCAACTTAGCAGCAGTGACGAATGGAATGACGATAGATCCTAACAATCGTGTCGCAGCAGTGAATCCCTGCCCGACTATCAATGCCTCGGCAACGGATCTTTACACTTGTTTTAAAGATGGCCTGCGCACGGAAGCTAACTTTGGTCACGACCGAGACGGAAACGACGAGCTAGATTCAACCGAAAGCACCGTAAAATAATCCATTAAATCTTTACCGCCTTTGAAAATTCTGCTGACCTCACGCTAGTGCGGGGCTATGCTTTTTATATGAATAACCACCATCACCATTCGCACGATCACAGTCACAGTCATGGCCCCGTTAATTTTGACAAAGCTTTTACCATTGGAATTTTTTTAAATATTTGCTTTGTTCTGATTGAAGCAAGCTACGGAGTCGCCGCTAATTCTTTGGCTCTCCTTGCCGATGCCGGTCATAACTTAAGTGATGTTTTAGGATTAGTGGTTGCCTGGATTGCGACCATCTTAGTTCGAAGAAAACCCTCACAAAATTTTACCTTTGGCTTGCGCAGCAGTTCTATTTTAGCGGCCCTTTCTAACGCGGTTTTTTTGCTTTTAGCTATCGGAGGTGTTGCCTGGGAAGCGATCGGGCGATTTAAATCTCCTCCAAACGTGGACGGCGGAACTGTGATTGCTGTGGCTTTTGTTGGAATCCTGATTAACGGAGTGACTGCTTACTTATTTGCGTCAGGTCGAAAAAGTGATCTGAACATTAAGGGAGCCTACCTGCATATGTTAGCAGACGCTTTTGTTTCTGCCGGAGTTGTCGTGGCTGGCTTAATTATGCTTAAGACCGGCTGGAATTGGCTGGATCCTGTGGTTAGCTTGGTTGTCAGTCTTGTGATTTTGCGAGGCACATGGGGACTTTTAAAAGATTCTATGAGGCTTGCCTTAAATGCCGTGCCTTCAGGAATTAACCCAACTGATGTTCTTGATTTTCTGAAAGCAAAAAAAGGCGTTGAGAAAGTTCATGACCTTCATATCTGGGGTATGAGCACAACTGAAAATGCGCTGACCGCCCACTTAGTGATGCCCGCAGGACATCCAGGGGATTCTTTTATTCATCATGTTTGTGAGGAATTAAATCATAAATATCATCTTCATCATTCGACTTTGCAAATTGAAATCGGAAATGATCCCCATCATCCTTGCGCCTTGGAATCTGACGAAGTCGTGTAGTTTATAAAAAGTTGACAGTCGAAAAAAAGTTTAATAACACTTAGATATTGTTAGGGAGTAGCCACCCGCTTTGCGGGTAAAGAATCGACAGACTGGGTGATGAGCCCCGGTTCTTTAGCAGTTTTACTGTCAGCGAGACTAACTATGGTCATTTTAATAAAATGACTGTGGTGACTCGTCCCTTAGACCGAATCTCCATAGTCCTGAAGAAATGGAGATCTTTTGCAAGCAGTGATACAATCTTTTTTTCTTATTTTTGCAAGCGAGATGGGTGATAAGACCCAACTTTTAGCTTTGGTTTTAACTTCAAGATATAAAAAACCTTGGACCATCATGGCCGGAATTTTTGCAGCCACCCTCCTTAACCATGCCGCTGCGTCTTGGGCTGGTGGATGGATTTCAAATTTATTCGATCAAAAAACTTTATCACTTATTCTGGGTGGCGTCTTTTTGATTTTCGCTGTTTGGATTCTAATTCCAGATAAAGACGAAGAACTAAAAAAATCTTGTCGCTATGGTGTGTTTTTAACTACGTTGATCGCTTTTTTTCTAGCTGAGATGGGCGATAAAACTCAGCTAGCGACAATAGCTTTGGGCGCAGAATTCAAGAGTCCCTTGCTAGTTACTATCGGAACCACCGCAGGAATGCTGGCCGCTGACGGACTTGCTGTTTTTTTTGGCGAGCGCCTAACACAAAGAATTTCTTTAAAATGGATACGAATTGGCGCGTGTTTTCTTTTTGCAGCCTTCGGGCTAGGAATTCTTTTATATTAAGTTATGATGTTTTTGCAGGAGGCAGACCTTGTTAAAAAAACTTTTTGAATCGGCGGGGCCAGGAGTTATCACAGGTGCTGCTGATGATGATCCCTCTGGGATTGGCACTTACACAATTGCAGGTGCCCAACTTGGGGCACGTTTTCTTTGGACGGCACTTCTTACTTGGCCACTGATGGCCAGTGTACAAATGGCTTGCGCACGAATTGGCATGGTCACCGGGCAAGGCCTGGCGGCAGCTTTGAAAAAAAAATTTCCAAGATCTGTTTTAATTTTTGTTAGCGTTGCCCTGTTTCTGGCAAATACCCTTAATGTCGGAGCTGATTTATCTGCCATGGCCGACAGCGCTGAAATGCTATCAGGTGTCTCATCCCATGTCTTTGTAATCATCTTTGGAGTTTTGATATTAGTCGCAACCGTTCAGTTAAGATATTACCATATTGCAAAAGTTCTAAAATGGTTAGCGTTGACCTTATTTGCTTATATCGCTGTTGCCTTTGTTATTGGTCCCGACTGGAGCGATATTTTTAGAGATACTTTTATTCCCCATTGGCCTGCTGAATCAGCCGAGTGGGCAACACTGGTTGCCATTCTTGGTACGACCATTAGTCCCTACTTATTTTTCTGGCAGGCCTCG
The DNA here is from genome assembly GCA_043780105.1 of Pseudobdellovibrionaceae bacterium. GTDB lineage: Bacteria > Bdellovibrionota > Bdellovibrionia > Bdellovibrionales > Bdellovibrionaceae > JAYWDA01. Next base: position 3,830 of record JAYWDA010000273.1, read on the forward strand.
CAGGAAGTTGAAGAAGAAAAAGCTTCTGGCAAAAACACCATTGCAAAGCGCCAGGGCACCACCGATGAGGAAATTTTAACGCGAAAATTTGATGTTGGAATGGGGACCTTTTTTTCAAATCTTG
>JAYWDA010000274.1:0-1931 GCA_043780105.1 Pseudobdellovibrionaceae bacterium
CGCCTCTGTCAGATCGTATCTATGTAAATCCCGAAGATTTAAAATACTATTTAGAATCGATTACGGATATTTGTTCTGTATTGAATATTGAAACACTTATTGATTAAAAAACTTCTCAACCGGGCAAGCCCTGACACTAATTTCCCATATTGGAGTCGCGGCAACTGCTGCTCCCGACGTAAGTGCTTGAGCCATCAGGCTTGTAAAGATCTCCTCCGACGCAAGCATAACCGTTTCCAATTTTAGCGCTTTGGCAACTGCTAGATCCCACGTAGAGTTTACTGCCATTAGGTTTTGTCAGTTCGCCGTCGACGCAAGCATAGCCTCCACCCAGTTTGCCAGTCTGACAACTTGAACTTCCTACGTAAGAGCTGGTCCCGTCAGGTTTATACAACTCTCCACCCACGCATGCATAGCCAGCTCCGTACCCCGCGTAAGCTGAGTTCATACCAAGAACGATCATCACTAAAACTAATTTCATAAATTCCCCCAAGGTTCATTTTGATACCGAAGTGGGGTGTTTGCGATTTTTGTGCCAGGACATTTTGCACGCGACCGTTGAATGAAGAGTGTTGCCAAAATTGATTTATGTTCATGCTGCAACGATTTTCTTAAGGTATTGGATGAAAAGTCCGTATTTTTTCGCCACCACCGTAGCGGATGTACAAATGCGATCCTTAAAAATTATTTCGAGAAACCAAGCTTACATTTAACATTTTCAAACACTTTTTTGCCGTCCATATCGATAAAGAAAAGTTTAGCATTCTCTGCTTTTGTCAGATTATTTCTTTGCTTCTTCGTAAATGTCACGACAGCACTTCCAAAGCCAGTTTGCCCATCAACTAATCCGCCAAGGCCATCTGACTTTTTATCAGGAAAATTCTCCAACACTTCGACGACGTCCATCCCTTGATTATTAAATTCTTTGCTTTTCAGTTTTCCAAAAATAACTTGCTTCGAAACAGCCAGTTGAAAAAAAGAACCTTGGTTGTTTGAACAATCAAGACTTGTTATTTCTTCAAGTGTCGCAGCAGAGGTTACTGATACGAAGAAAAACGTGAAAGCTCCTAAAATAAATTTGATTTTCATAGCTTGTCCTTGTTTTTATGAAGTTAGTTACTTTTATAGCAATTTTTTCTAGCGCCTCCAATAGAAATGGCCTGCGTCGTTGTTTATACCTTCTTATCTTCGTCCTATAGGTTTACTGGTAATGACTTAAACAGGGCTATTTCTTACTCCCCGCAATTTGTAACGAATACCTGTCAAAAATACTAACATCTATTTAATCTTTTTTTGGTCGGTTATATTGACGGACATGCAGCGCCAACTTCAATAATTTAGAAATAAATCGTATCGTGCGGCTTGGTAATACCTAAGGGGTTTAAATGTTTAATCTTAGACCACCAGGAGTAGCCGCTGCAGCCTTAATTATTTTATCCATGGGTTGTGCTTGGGGCGGTAGCGGACCAGCCCCTTCGGATATTTTCTGCTCGTCCCTGCTTCAAAGTCATTCCACTTTCTCAAATGAAGATTATTCGAAATATTTTGATCCTGCTTTTTCGAACGATTAACACATCTAAAGGAATATTAAGAGCTTGAGCGATTTCAAATCCCACTGGAGCTCCGCCTCGGGGCAAAGCGAGAATTATTGAATTTTCTTTTTCTTTATCAAATAACATGACCTGATCTGCAAGCAGTCTTCCAGCTTGACGGCGATTTTCGAAAGTTGGGTTCATAAGTGCGTGTGAGTTGAAGTCCTTGATACTCTTTCTAAAATTTCACCCGCCAGATCATCACGGCCGGTTTTAACCGCAACATCACCTAACGAAACTATACCGACTAATTTTTTTTCCTGATTAAGGACGACAAGTCTACGAATCTGCTGCACTTCCATGATTCGAGATACCTCTTCAACATCTTGATCTTCAAAA
>JAYWDA010000275.1:0-2942 GCA_043780105.1 Pseudobdellovibrionaceae bacterium
CAGCGATCCTGCAAGCTTGACTGTTTTTTTCTCAGTCAAAGCTAGAATTTCCGTTCGGTGGTTATCTAGAAATTCATACAGCATGCTTTCCCCTTAAAAAATGAATTCAGTGATCTTAACTTGCATTATGTAAGCCAGGTTACTAATAGTCTTAATCTATGAGCGAGTCAGCCAATAAACTAATTTTAGTTGTCGACGACGTGATAGATAATCAATTTCTTCTGACCACGGTGTTAGAGGCAAAGGGTTATCGTGTTTTATGCGTCTCAAACGGCGAAGAAGCTCTGAATTTGCTTCACGAGCTTGCGTATCTTCCTGATTTGATTCTATTGGATGCTCAGATGCCCGTGATGAATGGTTATCGGTTTCGCGAAGCGCAGTGTAAGACGGATCGCATTCGCACGATCCCGGTCGTTGTGATGACAGCCGACTGTTCGCTCGAGACCAACAAGCGGATGAATCATCCTCAGGCCATCATGATTAAGCCATTGCGATTAACTTCAATTTTCGAATGTATCTCGCCGTATCTTTGATCGACCAGCAATTATCTCAAGGCTAAAACTAATGATCCGTCTTATTTAGAGACAGCCTAAGTACTTTTACATCATTCGACCCTGCACGCCATACGATAATCTAGTAAGCTTAAGTAAGGTGGGGCGGGAATTAATATGTCTTTAAAAACCAGATTAAAACAATTTTCTTCAGTGGCTTTTCTTTCTTTTGTACTGATCGAATATGTGAACTGTAGCTCTCAGGGCTTTCAATCTCAGTCCCTTTTGTCTGAAACCTCATCGGCACCCTTAATAAGTTCGACTCCGCCAACCAGCGCAGGAAAAGTATCTGTTTTTATGGCGTCGGGTAAAGTCGGCCGAACTGTCATGTCCTGTGATGATGGAATCACTTGGATCAACAATCGTTCTGATAATGACAATACAAGATGTTGGATCACCGGAGATCCTAATTATCTTGAATGTGATCATGACGCGACTTCGGCAACAGGTCTTGATGTCGGGTCTGACGGATATTTTTACACACAGTACGGCTGGGGTTTTAACGGCACAATCCGCAGATCTCGGGACGGCATTCATTGGGAAATAATTCGCACCGGTGGTTGGGGCGGAGGCCTTGCTGTTTCAAACAATGTGGTTGTTAATATTTGGGAATCTGGATGGGCTCAATCAAAAAATAAAGGCGTGACGTGGCAGCCTGTGGGAAATCTTAATTTTGATCATGCGTTTATTTATAGAGCCGGTCTTAAGCTCTTTGCTTTGGGTCGCGGAGATGGACAACTTGCAGTCAGTTTAGATTCCGGAGACACTTGGCAAGTCGCCCCTAGTTTTCAAGCGGGATGGGGTGGAAGTTTTGCAGAAGGAAATGGAATTATTGTGTCTATTGGAACTCGATCTGTTACAGGGGCACCATCATTAGGATTTGCCGCACGCTCGGCAGATAATGGAAAGACCTGGACAGCTGTTCAGTTATTTCAAAATCAAGATTGGTTTTCGGGAATTATTTTTGATGGCACTTATTTTGTCAGTTTTTCTGCGGGTCGTAAGTGGCAAAGTAAAGATGGTATTACGTGGACATCGGCTCCTTTTGTAATTGATAACGCCAGTGCCGCAGGTTGGAATGGAAGCCTTTCATTTGATCCCAAAACTGGCACCTATGTTTCAATTTTAAATGTTTGGGGCAGTTGGTACGCCAATCAAAAAGCGATGCGCAGCAAAGATGGACTGAGCTGGACCGTTCTTGATCCCCAGCATTTTCAGGGAAGCCACCCAATTGCTAAAATTGTCGTTGGTGATATGGACGCCAGCGCCTGCGGTAAATAATTATTTTTTTTAACTTTTGGAAGTGTCGCGGTCGTCCTTAATTCCCAAAATGCAGCCGAGTAAATAAAGATGAAAAATTAAGATAAGAATTTAGACTTTGTTAGGATTTAACAAAGGTCAGGCTGTAGGTTTCTTTTAAATCCAAATTTTATTATCGAACTATTTCTTACCTGAAATAAAATCAGCAACTTTTTCTCCGCCATCTGACATGTGCTCATCAATGAAACTACCACTAGATGCGAATCCGCCACGCCCGCCAGATGTTGCTTTGATTTCAAATTTTGAAAGCACCTTGTGCTTAGAGCGATCCTCAATCGTAAAATCCGTGGCTAAAACAGAAGCCCCTGCTCCCATGCCAAGCCATATACGTTTCGCGGCAGAACCACGATCAATCAAGCTGACGTTTCCTTTGATAACAATCCCGGCACTTGTAGCAGCCGAAACCGCATTTGCGTGATAACCTTGATCGCGCAGCGCTTTGGCAATTTGGCTTGCATAGTTATTTTCAATTTTTCTTACGTCAGAAGATTTCTTATCACCGTCGTTTTCATCATACCCTTCAAAAGAAGCCGTCTTAGTTGACATAGGTTCAACAACGATAGTTGTGGTTTTTGTTATCAGAGAGTGATCTAACTCTTGATCTACTCTTCCCAATTCGCCATGTGCGCAACCAACAAGCAAAGCCACTAGCCCAAAAAAACTTAGTTTAAGCATTTAAATCCTTTAAAATTGTTAGAATAAAATGTTCACATTCATCTAAAGAGAAGTGAAGCAAGAAATAAAAAGTGTCGACTCGGGGATACCAATAAGGAACCTAATAGACAGGTCTAAAAGATCTAATTTGGCGAAGAGAGGTCGCCTTATTTAGAACTGAAGCCGCATTATGGGCAGCATGAGAGCCAAAGGGTTGAATCTGCTCGATAAGATGCTTGATCCGCGATGTTGGGCTACTTGCAGATTTCTAGTGCCGGGCGATTCTACGAGAGGGTTGCAGAAAGCATTGTATGGATCAGATTGAAGATACTTTCGGCCCTTTCCCGGGCCTGTCGTGTGCTGGAAGAAGTCGCCACTCTGTGGGCAAAGCCCAATCGAAGCGTCAGTACCAATTCC
>JAYWDA010000276.1:0-1516 GCA_043780105.1 Pseudobdellovibrionaceae bacterium
CAATATTACCTTGAACAATTAAAGTTGAAATTATGCCATCGGTTTGATTCCAAGGTTTTGCGTGAAAAACTCCGCCAAAAGTTAAAGCCAACAAAGTCAAAATCAAGCCCGCGGGCATCCACCAAGCTTTGCGTCGGAGCCACCAGGCCCCAAGCACAGCATTTGAAAGTAGCATCAACAACGATAGACCTAAGAAACCAATAATATCTGCCCACTGGTAAATGGGGATGTGTGAAGAATAAAGTGGATAGCCTAAGTGCCATGGAAAAAGGCTTGGCCAGAAGCGCTCCATCAAATTCAGAAACAGCGGAATTAAAAATAAAATCCAAGTTCGACTTAAACCAAGGCGCTTTCCGCAGGCGACCGCCAATGTTAGGGCGATGGGAATGTACAAATGAACCAAGCTACAAAAAAGCATTAGTGCAAGGAACGCTAAGGGCCATGGAATATGCCCGAACTCGTAAGTCACAAAAGCCACCCAGTGAAATCCGATCAAGCTCAACAGAAATTGAGTGACCCATCCGCCCCAAAAAACTTGCCTTAAATTCACGTCAGAGCGGGTAGCCCACAGCCATAATGGTGTGTAACAAAATACTAAGGCCCAGCAGGGGAATGGGGCGTAACTTGTCCCAACCAGCAGGCCCGACAAAATAGCCCAACGATTGAGCTTGAAAAACTCGACAATCTTGCTCATCATCATATTGTGGAACATTTACGAGTCCGTTGTCCAGCATGTCAGAAGCTTTATCAGGTTGAAACTCATTCGATTTTCAGTCAGTCGCCGCACTTTGATTGCAAGGCCTGCCACGCGGTATTTTCTTTTCAATTTCCACCGGCCGATGCAGAAAAAATTCAGAGTTTTTTAGTGCACAAGAGTGAAACTGAGGCTGATGAAAAGCCGTCTGTTATTTTACAGGCTCAGCCAAGTTTAGTGCAGCTTTGGAATCAAATCTTTGAAGACTACGATGATCACGAACGCCATGAGGATTTTGTGAAAAGGTGTGTCGAGCTAGAGGCCCTTCCTTACGCTCAGACAAAATATCAAGAATTAAAAGCGGCGCTGGGCAGTGATGACTTGTGTGATAAATATTTAGCGCAAGTGGAAGCTAGGTTGTCTGTTAAAGCTGACCTGCAAACGCAAAAGCGGGCAGAGCCTACCCCCAATCTTAATCTGCAGAATTTTGTAATTTGGCTGAGCGCTCGCCCATGGAAAAAAGTTTTGTACTGGGCACCGCTAGCAGCGGGCTTAATGATGGTTGGACTTGGTTTTTCAAACTTAGGATTGCGTAATATGATCGGCCTTGGCTTTGCTGTGGCTTTCTTAGGCTACGGCCTGATTACGGTCGTCTTCGGCCGCATTCACATCTCAGATTTTATAGATTAATTAGAGCCATTACTTGTAGGTACCGTTCCCAAACGCTCTTTACCAGCGTTCTTTAATAGCTTTTGTAAACCGCGGCCGAATTGATTCATCTCTTTAACTGTTGATCCTAAGGGTTGGTTATTAGGATCGCTT
>JAYWDA010000277.1:0-4456 GCA_043780105.1 Pseudobdellovibrionaceae bacterium
TCGATCAGAGCGACGTAATAATATCGATCTAAGCCCGGCTGAACTTTTACGCCAATATATGATTTTGTTGAGGAAAGGGAATTTAAATATTCGCCATGAAAATCAAAAGAAGTTTGAATCTTATCGGCCGTTCCCAACATTGAATTTACACCCTGAACAGCCGTATTGATTTCTTCAACAGTTGTTTCATCGTTTACAAGTTTTCCGATGGTGCCTTCACCGCGATTGATTTTACCCGTAATCTCATCAATATTTTTAAGCGAGGAATCGACGCGAGCGAGAGCCCGCTTCCAAGATTTTTTTAAACCGTTATCTGAATCGTCATTGATCAGTTCATCTAAGGTTCCGGTGATATTGTGGACCTGATCCACTACTTCGTTCAGCTTTCCTTTATTCTTAGCTGTCATCTCAGCTAAATCACCACTGAGCTTTTCAATATTAACAACGATTCGACCCAAAATATGTTTTTTCGTGCCGTCATCTAAAACCGCTTCTTGTAGGGCTGCCGAAACGCTTTTTAAAGAGGAAGTGATTTCTCCAACTTGGCCCACTAAATTTTCAATGGAGCCAGAATCTTTGACCGTTAAAATTTGGGCCCCATCAGGCAATGGTGGATCGCCCGGTGATCCAGGGTTCACCTCGATATGCTTATCTCCAAGAATTCCCATGGCCTTCACAATCACTGAAGCCGAAGTTGTCATTGAAATATCTGATTTGATTGAAATATCGATTCGAGCCTGGCCATCTTGAAGCTTAATATCTTTGATGGAGCCAACAGGAATTCCGGCCGAGCGAACGGCAGAGCCCTTGATCAAGCCACCCGCATTGGGCAAAAGAAACCAAGCTTTTTTAGCGCGGCCCAAATAACTAGGATCATCACTGACTTGCAATGACATAAAGGCAATCAGTGAGCCTACGGTCACAACAAGAAGTCCTACTTTAAATTCAGCCGTCTTCAAAAAACTCATTCGTGCTTCATTCCTTTGGAGACAAATTTTTTCACCAGCTCGATATCACTTTTATAAAAATCTTCGGGCGTGCCATAAAGAAGCACTTTCCCTGCATCTAGCATGGCTATGTTATCGGCAATTCGAAAGGCCGCCTGTAGATCATGAGAGACCATGACAGAGGTGGTTCCTTTGTGTGCGCGATGTGTCTCTACTATCAGATTATCCACCATTTCTGTCAGAATGGGATCTAGTCCCGTGGTCGGCTCGTCATAGATTACGATTTCTGGATCTAGGGCGAGAGCCCTAGCTAGACCGGTCCGCTTCTGCATTCCTCCAGAAATCTGATTGGGTAGTTTATCGAAATGTTTTTTCTCTAGTCCGACCGAAACGAGCTTGGCTTCAGCTGTACTTATGACCTGCAAGGGACTGAGCTCACGGCGATGCTCGGTCAAAGGAAAACAAACATTTTCTAAAACGGTCATATCATCGAACAAAGCCGCTGATTGAAAAAGCACACCGAACTTACAACGAAATTTTGTCAGGTCATCATCCGAAAGCTTGCTAATATCAGTTCCCAAGATTTCAATGTCGCCCGAGGTTGGTCGAAATAAACCTAAGATATGCTTCAGCATCACACTTTTGCCGGTTCCAGAAAATCCAATGATGGCCGTGATGCTTCCCTTGGGAACCATCAAATTAATTCCTTTAAGAATAAATTCTTTTCCATCAAAAGATTTTTTGACATCTGTTAGGCGAATTGCGGCCTCTGTTCCTATATCACCCACTATCTCATCCCCAGACTTATATAAAATAATCGAATTAAATTTGTGATAAAGTAGTCAATCACAATAATCATCACCATGCTTAAAACGACGCCGCGATTGGTGGCTTCACCCACCCCTTTGGCTCCGCCTGTTGTATTAAATCCCCGATACGTACAAACCGTCGAAAAAACCATTCCGAAAAATGCAGCTTTAATAAGCCCTTCATTAATATGGCCCACTTTAATAATATCTCGAATCTTTTGCCAGTAGACGGCCTCATCAAGATCCACCATTTTCACGCAAAGAATCCAACTGCCAAGCATCGCCACGAAATCAAAAATCGCAGTTAGCAGCGGCATACAAATAATGGCCGCGATCACTCGAGGCGCAATTAAATATTGTTTTGTGTTAATCCCCATCACATCCAAGGCATCAATCTGTTCATTGACTCGCATGGTTCCCAATCGCGCAGCCATCGCTCCACCAGCCCGAGCAGAAACAATCAGACCAGTTAAAACGGGCCCTAATTCTCGAGTGATGCCGAGTGCGACGGTTGGCCCCACCATATTCACGGCATTGAATAACTTAAATCCCAAATAGATTTGAAAAGAGAGCGCAAGGCCTGTAAATAAACTTGTCAGAGCAATAATTCCAACAGATTGATTGCCGATAAATTCCATATGCTTTATCACTTCACCAAAACGATGGGGCGGTTGAAATAAAAGGCGAATGCTGTCCGTAAAAAATAAAACAATATTTCCTGTTTCTGAAATAAAATCCGTTAATCCTTTTTTAAATCTCTCGAAGAAGTCGTTCATACTCGCTCGCCCAATCATTGGATCTCCAAACCCGAATATTGCCGAGGAACTCTTTCACTGATGCTAGTCAGAATTTCCCAAGGAATTGTTCCGGCCTTTTTTGCAAGTTCGGCGGCTGAAATAAAATGACCGCTCGCCGAAGTTCCAAAAAAAATAATTTCATGCTCTTTCTCAGGATCAAAAGATTGCTGCTGCGCCACTTCGCTTACATCCAGCATTAAAAAATCCATACAAATTTGTCCGACCAGAGGCACACGCTGATTCAAGAAAAGGGCTTCGCCTTTGTTTGAAAGTAGGCGATGCATCCCATCGGCGTAACCCATCGGTACCACGGCAATCACGCTGTCTTTGGGTGCTCGCCAGGTTGAGCCATAAGATACTCCCTCGCCCTTTTTCAGCTGACGAAAAACTCCGGCCACCGACTTTAAACTCATCACTGGCTTTATTTGAAAATTAAAATCAGCTTCGATCGGGTTGTATCCATAAAGCATTAAACCGGGACGCAGCCCCCAAGCTTGGCTTGCAAGTTGATGTTGCGTATTTTTTTCTGAGCGCAGCTTTAAAGAACTTAAAATCCCTGCGCTGTTTAGCACGTGCACTTTAACCTTTAGCGCTTTAAATAAATCGATAACTGGCTGGAATAGTTGCAATTGATCTTGAGTCGCCCCTTGCTCTTCAAAACCATCTTCGCCGTTGGAGAGGTGGGTCAGGATTGCTTCAACTCGAAGCTTTTTATTTTGCCAAAAGTAATCAAATAATTTTTGCGCTTCATGGACTGAAAACCCCAAGCGATTCATGCCGGTATCAAACTTTAAGTGAACCGACGTCACTTGTTTCGCGGCTGATTCAAGGTGCGTCAAATGTTTCCATTGGGACACAACAGGGGTCATTTGATTTTCTAAAATGACTTTAGCGCCCTCAAGATCAAAACCTCGAAAAACTAATATCTGAGTTTTAATTCCTGCTTTTCTTAAAATCAGGCCTTCTTCAATAAGACAAACACCTAATTGCTTCACGCCCCACTTTTCTAAGCAGCGCGCCACTTGAATGTCGCCATGGCCGTAAGCGTTGGCTTTTACCATCGGACATAAATATTCATCTTTAAAATTTAATCGAAGGATATCTAAGTTTGATTTTAAATTTTCTAAATTAATTTCGGCGTAGGTTTTTCGATGCATATCCATTCGTCATCCCGGCTCGACCCGAACTTCAAATTCGGGCGCGTGATCCAGGGGCGCTTTAAAAAGGCAAATCTTATTGCCGCCGCGACTGGCGATATGATGAAGGGCTTTCGCCGCAGACTCTTCAAGAGCCGCCGCGGAACCACATAAGGTTGGATATTCACTAATTCCCAAACTGATAGAGACTTTAATTCCGCTCTCAACGGTCATTGAGTTTTCGACGATGCGCCGAACGCGCTCAGCGCGAATCATAGCTCCCTGCCGATGACAGTGCGGCATAAGAACAGTGAATTCATTTTGCGCGGTCCTTGCGACACAATCATTGGTGCGACTGGATTTTAAAATTAACTGCGCCACTTTTTTTAACAACAATTCGTGGGCGCTGTCGCCCAGCACTTGTTCAATTTCAAAAAAATCGTCAATAGAAATTTTCATGATCGATACCGCTTGCCTGATTCTTAAGGCGCGCTCGACCTCTTCAATCAACTTAATGTCATAATATTTTCGATTGAATACTTCCGTTGTCGCGTCCTGCGTTTCTAAAAGCTCCAGCCGCTTTTGCAAATCTAAATACGAAAAAGCCAAAGAAAATAAAGAAAATTCATCCATTAAATTTTCCTTTGTTTGGCTATCGATATCGGCTGAGAAAAGAATAAATCCTTCCAGCTGACTGGCAACATAAAGCGGTAGCAGTTTTGGATTTTGGATTTTTAAACTTTTCTGTGCTAACTCTAAAACGGGCG
>JAYWDA010000278.1:0-3926 GCA_043780105.1 Pseudobdellovibrionaceae bacterium
GATTTCCCCGGTTACTTCTCTGGAGAACCCTTAGCGTGAAGTGTTAACTTCAACAAGGGATACTTCAGAAAAACTCTCGAGAACCGTTCAATGGCGGCAACTTAGCCCTTGGCGCCACTCCTTGTCAAGTAGTGGCAATTTCAAGGGAAAACCGTCGTATTCAAGGTTCCCGTAACTAACTTGTGAAGTTTAAACCACACTTAGACACATCGGGTCAAATGCCAAATAAGAAAACTAGTAAATGGTCCTAAAGTTTTTTGATCTGCTCTCCGATCTATCAATATAAGAACCCATCGACCAGGGAGAAGTGTTGTGAAAAACAATAAAATTCAATTAGTTAGGACTTCTGGTCTAATTGGAGTTTTGGCTTTGGGCGGTTTGACTGCTGTGATGATTTTTTGCCCATGGGGTGTCGATTCAAAAGAAATCGAGTTAGTTCGTGCTCAGAAAAAGGCCGAAGTTTTAGCCTACCAGATTATTGAAATTTACAAAGAAGCTAAGGCAGAAGCACCAGCGGAAGTTGCTCCAATTCAAAGTCGGGGTTTGGCTTCGGTTCAAAGTCATGTTGAAGCGGCAGGCATTTTAAAAGAATTTAAAAACCAAGGAACGATGGGAATCGATCCGTGGGGACATCCCTATCAGTACAAAATTATTCCCAACGGTCCGGAATCAAAACTGGTTGTCTGGTCTTTAGGCCCCAAGGGCACTTCAGATGATCAAGTAGGTGAGATTCGCGTTCAACTTCCTATCCCTGAAGCTGCTTCACGTTAATTAGAGCCTGCTTAGAAATAAAGCAGGCCAGATTCTTCTTTTTAGACCACAGATCCTTCAAGTATCAGAATGAAATGGCCGAAAAGCTTAAGAGATAAAGGAGATTTAATGTCTGCCTCTTTCAAGCTTCTAATAGCGGTCCCAATTGCAACGATGATCTCCGCTTGTGCCTCAAGTCCAAAGGAAACTGAATCCATTTCTGGAAATGGTCTCTACTTTGAATCCTCTTTCAATGATCACAACCGTGCGCCGGCTTCACTCACGCCTCCATCGGCCAGCGAGCAAACTTCAACGATCGACCCCCTCTACATGCGAACACAGGCAGATTATCATTACTCGGTCGGCGAGGCTCTTTCGATGGAAGGCCAACGACAAAAAGCCATTGAGGCTTTTAAAATGACTTTGCTTTACGATGCCGATTCAAGTGCCGTTCGCTTAAGATTAGCTGCTGAATACCTGAAAGCAGGAATGGTGACGGAAGCCGTTGAACAAGCTAGCGAAGTGACCAAAAAAGATTCTAAAAATATGGAAGCCCATATGTTACTGGGCGGTCTTTATTCGACCATGAAGTTATATCCTAAAGCGGTTGAACAGTATGAGATCGTTCTTAAGCTTGATCCGAATAACAACGAAGCACCACTTTATTTAGGTGCTGTTTATTCAGAACAAAAATTATACGACAAAGCGGTTCGATACTTTGAAAGTTTGGCCAAAAAGCCAGATTATCCAAATGTTCACTTGATCTACTATTATATGGGTCGAGTGCGATTGGACCAACCGGAGCTCAAATATCAAAAAGCGGCTGAGCAAGCTTTTAAAAAATCTTTGGAAGCAAAACCGGGATTTGCGGACGCAGCTATTGCTTTGAGTGCTTTGTACAGTCGTGAGAAGAAAGAAAAGGATTCGACAGAACTGCTGGTCCGCTTTCAAAAAAATCAAGGTCCGAACACTCGCGTGGCGGAAATTTTAGCTCAGTACTATATGGAAGCCGGAAAATATGATGAGGCTTACGAGCAGCTTGAGTACCTAGAGGGTGCCGACGATGCCCTTAATGTAAAATTAAAAATGGCTCTGATTTTGATCGAAAAAAAGATTTATGATAAAGCGACTACTAAATTAGAAGAAATATTAAAAGAAGCACCAGAGTCAGATAAAATAAGATTTTATTTGGGTGCCGTTTATGAAGAAACTAAGTTTGAAGAAAAAGCGATTGTTCAATACCGAAAGATTCCTAGCGGAAGCCGTTTTTATTCAGACGCCGTCACGCACGCAGCGTTTCTTTTAAAAAACCGTAGCAAAAGCGATGAAGGCATTAAGCTTTTAGAAAAAGCCATTGCTGATAAAAAAGGTCAGCCACAAGTTTACTCGATGTATGCTTCGTTATTAGAAGAGCGCGGCGAGCTTGCAAAAGCTTTGTCCGTCATGCAAAACGCAGTGAAAACTTTTCCTGAAGAAGCTCAAGTCCACTTTTATTATGGCACTCTTCAAGATAAGACCGGCGAAAAAGACGACGTCGTTACAACGATGAAAAAAGTTTTGGAATTAAATCCTAATCATATTCAAGGCCTTAATTACTTGGCTTACACCTGGGCTGAAAAAGGTGAAAATATGGATCAAGCCGAAGCCTTGGCTCGCCGAGCTCTGAAGCTTGAGCCAAAAGATGGCTATGTGATGGACACGCTGGGTTGGATTCTTTTTAAAGAAGGCCAACTGGATGAGTCGATTAAAGTCCTTGAAGGCGCTTACAAATCTCAGCCAGCGGTAGGAATTATTGCTGAGCATTTGGGAGATGTTTATTACAAAAAGACTCTGACGGATCGAGCTTTGAAAATGTACAATAAAGCTTTAAATCTAGAAACAGATCCCAAGCGAATCGAAGAGCTTCGACAAAAAATCACCAGCATGGACCGTCAGCAATTGCCTGAGCGCATCCCTGCGAACGTGAAAGAAAAGTGATTCAAAGTACACCATTTCCAAATTTTTTAGAGTCCCCAGCGGACTCTTTGTCTTTTAAAGCTTTCGAACCTGGCCAAGCTGAAGCTTTGTGGGCTCTGATTATTTCAGATCGACATTCTCCAGAGCGAAAGCATTCTTGGCCAGGCGTTAACAACCTGACTTCCGTCAAAGATTATTTAAAAACCTGTGATATTGAAAACCCACTGGTTGATGAGATTGGCTACTGCCTTTATTTCAAAAATCAATTAATAGGAAGTTTTCATTTGCATTCGGTGTCTTGGAAAAATCGACGAATCGAGCTAGGCTATTGGCTTCATTTTGAATTCGAAGGCCAAGGCTTAATTTCCAAAGCGTTAAAAACAGTGGAACGGCAATTACAAAAGATGGGATTTCACAGAATTGAAATCAGGTGCAACCCGATCAATCGAAAATCTTGCATGGTGGCCGAAAGAAACCATTACGTTTTAGAAGGCACACTTCAAGATCACGAAATTGAGCAGGGCCAATTCACAAACAAAGCCATTTACGCAAAAATCTTGCCCGAAGAAAAATAAACTTTTTTCTTTTTAACATTTCCACAAGATTTGCCACTCGCTGGTGGAAAGTCCCTTCAGTCTTTCCTTCCGGTAAGGAATTTGTCCCAAGGCTTCTTTCTCATTCAGCTGAATATAATTCCGCACAATTTTGTAAGCCCGCCACCCACGCACAACCCGCGAAAAAGGCCGGTGCCGCCAAAGTCCTTTTGGGCTTGTTCCCGTTACGCCATTTTTTCCCGCAGCTTTGCAAGTCCCCGCAACTCCGCGTTTCCTCACACTCCCGGTCATCCCTGGGGTACCGGTCACCGCCGCGTGCGCTCGGTGCCCTGTGGGTCTCGAAAGTGGCTTGGAAAGTGGTTGTTTTGTGACAGTTAACAGCCCTTCTTTTTCGAATCTTTGCGCAATCTGCCCGGCAAAGACGCGGAAGAAGTTTTGGTAGTTTGACCGCCGCGTGGTTCGGATCAGCAGATGAATATGATCGCCTTGAATTGAAACCTGCTCGATTTTAACAAAAAAATGAACCGCGTATTTGCGCAAAATAAAGTGAATCAGTGCAAACCGTTTATAGGTCCGAAAGCCAGGTCTGATTTTTTCTCTATTTGCTTTTAAAACCAAGTGCAAAGGTTCGCGCGAAGAAAGCGGCCGTGCACCGCGCCCGGCTCG
>JAYWDA010000279.1:0-6401 GCA_043780105.1 Pseudobdellovibrionaceae bacterium
AAATCAGAATGGCTTAAGACCCTAAAAGATAAATCTCTGGCTCGAGTCGACAAGAACGATGAGTTCAAAAAAATTAAAGAAGACTTAGTGAAAGCAAAAGATCGCGGCAAAGTGATTCGTGTCACTGATATTTTGAAAGATAAAGAGAAAATCGAAAAAGAGAAAAAGAAAACAAAGACTCGATATGGTAAAAAAGAAGAGCGCGAAAAGGAATATTTAAAGCGTGCTGATGTTCAAGAAGCAACCAGTGTCCTTCTGGATCTGATGAGCATCGAGGAAGCGCAAGTTGCTCCTCAGGCTCGTAAGTAGGGCGGGTGCTACCCCAGACAGGCTGCGTTAGGGCCTGTTTTGCGATCACAATCTCACTGACAAAATCAGGCGTTTTCGTTTAAACATGAGGACGCTTAACTTCAACAGTGAGACTATGATAAGGAAATGGCGATGACCAAAAAGACCTCTCTGAAGTCATCCAAGAATAAACCTTCTAATAAAAATTTTTCAGGCCTTCCTAAAGATTTACTGCTGAAAATGCATGATCTGATGGTGAAGTCTCGGGTTCTTGAAGAGCGATTAATTAAAATTTATCGGGCGGGCGAATCCTATTTTTGGATTGGAGCTCCGGGCGAAGAAGCTTGGGGTGTTCCTTTGGGAATGCTTGTTCATAGAGGTCAAGGGGTGCAATACGATTGGTTGCATCTTCATTACCGAGGCACGCCAACTTTAATCGCTATGGGTTTAGAAATGGTCGACTCGATTAGGTTAATGATGAATCGAGCCACAGATCCATCCACAGGCGGTCGTAATTTTTCAAATCACTACTGCATTCCAAAGTGGAATGTGGCTCCGGTCACTTCACCGATTGAAGTTCAGTATCCTATTGCTTGTGGAACCGCCCATGCACAAAGTCGGCATGGATCCAAAGGGATTTCGATTGTCACAGGTGGCGATGCGGGAACAGCTGAAGGTGATTTTGCGTCAGGCCTGATCTGGGCTTCGCGTCCGGGGCATGAACTGCCAATGCTAATCACAGTGCAAAATAATCGATGGGGAATTTCAACTAGCTACGATGGTCAGCATGGTGAAAAATTTATTGCCGATCGTGCAAAGGCTTTTAATATTCGGTCGCGCGTAATCAATGCCAATGATCCGATTGAAAGTTATTTAGTTTTAAAAGAAGAGATGGAATTGATTCGAAAAACAGGAAAGCCTTCTTTTATCGAAGCTAATGTTTCAAGGCTTTATGGCCATTCGTCCGCCAGTGGTGCGAATTTAAATGAAAACGAACTTGATTGTGTAAAGACTTTTGAAAAAGATTTGTTAAAGGCAGGACTTTTAACAGCAGCCAAAGTGAAAGAAATTTGGACGGGCTATGAAGAAGAAAGTGTTCGTGCCACAGAGACAGCTCGCAAAGAACCGGTTCCGTCAGCGGAAACAGTTTGGGATCATATCTATGTTGATAATGAAAATGCGGACTGGAGAAAATTCTAATGGCAAATATGGCTCAAGCCATCCGCATGGCTTTACATTATGGTGAAAGTCGTCTGAATGTTCGCGATATTTTTGGGCAAGATGTGGGCGCCCCATTAGGTGGTGCCTTCACAGTGACTCAAGGATTAAAAACATCATGGAATTCGCCGCTGGATGAGCGTGGAATTATTGGCATGGCGATGGGAATCGCAATGGCAGGGGATCGTTGTGTCGCTGAAATTCAATTTTGTGATTATATTTTTAATACGATCGATCAGCTTAAAATTGCCGGGAATACTTTATGGTGTACCAATGGACAGTACAATTTGCCGATGACGGTGATGACCCCTGTCGGAGCGGGAATTCGCGGGTCTGTATATCATTCGCATTCGTTTGATGCCTGGGCCTCAAGACTTGCCGGTTGGAAAGTTGTTATGCCCTCGACGCCTTTGGATGCCTACGGTCTGATGTTGTCAGCGATTCAAGATCCTAATCCAGTGCTTTTCTTAAAGCCAAAAGCCTTGATGCGCGTTCGGGGGGAAGAATTAATTCCTGGGGAACCTGCCAACGAAAAAGAATTAAAAGCGATGATTGATGCGCCTATTGGAGATCGCAGCAAGTGGAAACCCCGTTGGCCCGATTTGCAAGAGTACCTTGTTCCTATTGGAAAAGGAAAAATCACTCGTGAGGGCACCGACATCACGGTCGTGTCTTATGGTCGTCATTTATTGATCTGTAATGAAGTGGCTGATCAACTAAAAGATGAAGGCTTATCGGTCGAAGTGATCGACCTTCGATCCATTTATCCTTACGATTGGTCGATGATAAAAACTTCTGTTGCTAAGACGGGTCGGGTCCTTTTTGTAAATGAAGACACTGAAGTCACAAACTTTGGTGAACATTTGGCGTACAGGGTGGTGCAGGAATTATTTTACAGTCTCCTTGCGCGACCGAAAGTGATCGCAGGAAAAAATCTACCTGGGATTGGTTTGCATCCAAATTTGGAAGACAATTCGGTCCCACAGAAACACGAAATTATTGATAGTATTCGTGAAATTACTTCTGAGGTTCCATAAATTTTTATGTCAAAAAATATCAGCTCAACTCGCAATAAAGCTCGACGCATTTCTAAAAAAGCACAGGCCATTTCATTTGATAAGTATGATCTTTACGAAGAGTCTGTACAGTCCCCGCGCTCGGATGTGGAATTTTATGTTCAAACCTATAAAGAATTAAAAAAGAAAAAACCTAAATTTTTCCGAGAAGATTTCTGTGGAACTTTTTCTTTGTCAGCGGAATGGGTGAAGTTTAATTCAAACCATGTGGCTTACGGCTTAGATATCGACCCAGAGCCAATGGATTACGGGCGAAAGTATTACGAAGGAAAGCTGAGTGCTGATCAGAAAAAACGTCTGCACATTGCCGATCAAAATGTTTTGACAGGGCCTTTGCCGGCCGTTGATGTAGCTGTCGCCATGAATTTTTCTTATTTTTGTTTCAAAAACAGACCTTTGTTAAAAAAATATTTTCAAAATGTTTACAATAGCATTCGCAAAGATGGGCTTTTCATCGTTGATATCTTCGGCGGGAGCCAGTGTTACGATGCGATTGAAGATGTGCATAAAAAGAAAAATTTTACTTATTATTGGGACCAGGTTAGTTTTGATCCGATTTCAAATTTTGCACTTTTTTATATTCACTTTCGGGTGAAAGGAAAAAAAGTAACTAAAGTTTTTAAGTACGATTGGCGAATGTGGTCCATTCCCGAAATTCGCGATCTGATGGAAGAAGTTGGCTTTAAAAAAACCCATGTTTATTGGGAAGGCACCACTCGCAAAGGCGAAGGTGACGGGAAATTCAAACGCACGGAGAAAGGTGAATCCTGCTTGAGTTGGATCGCCTATATTGCGGCGGAAAAATAGCTTTTTAATTGATCCATGGTAAATAAAGGCGTCATTTTTAGTCCCAGCTGAACAAGGGCGGGTTCTTCTTTTTCTTTTCCTCGGTGAATTACGCATAAAACATGCTCGACATTAGCACCCAGGCTTCGCAAATCTTTTGTGCTTAAGACCACTTGGCCACCTGTCGTGATGACGTCTTCGATGATGCAGACTTTTCGATTTTTAATGTCCAGACCCTCGGCAAACTGGCAAGTACCATAGTCTTTCGCGGCCTTGCGAACGAAGGTGACGGGGATTCCAGTTTTTAAGGAAAGGGCTGTCGCTATGGGGACTCCACCCAGTTCAAGGCCTGCCAGAACTTCAGTTCCTTTAGGTATGTGGGTCGCCAGATGCTCGGCGATGGCGGCAAGCAAAGTGGGCTGGGACTCAAACCGGTATTTGTCAAAATACTCTTGTGACGTTGTTCCTGAGCGAAGTTTGAATTCACCCCGCAAATAGCTAATCTGATAAATTTTCTTAGCAAGTTCGTCTCGAGTCACATTTGGCTCCTTTTAATTTTTCAGTCAGTCTGGCTCCAACCTATTTGGCCTATTTTATGCTGTATACATAAAGTCGGAAGCTTTGATGCAGTGAAGGACAATAAAATGAAAGAACCAAAAGATAAAGATTTAGAAACCATCAGTCTTTTTTTCATCTTAGGGATGTTAACGGTGGTGGTTGTTTTAGTCATGAAGGTGGTGCTTTTTGGGCCCAGTCTTCCGCAACTTTTTGATATGAGCATTAAATAAAGTCACTCACGGCGTTTGGGCTAAGTTTTACGAAGTTTTTGTTTACGAATCTGCCACTGTTCTAAAGCATACTTTCGCATATCTTCAACATTATCAAACTCATCAACAATCTCGACACCTAGCAAGGTCTCTACCGCATCTTCTAAAGTGACAAGGCCTGTGATCACACCGTATTCATCAGCAGCCAGAGCCAAATGCTCTTTTTCTTTGATGAAAAAATCAAGGACATGGGACACGCTCATTCGCTCTGAAATTGTTGCAATCGGACTGACCAGTTCGTTGATTTTTTTGTCGATCTCATCATGAGAAAGCGATTCTAAAATTTTATATCGATGGGTGACGCCAATAATATTATCCAAGGAGCCTGAGTAAACGGGCACTCGGGAAAATCGAATCGGTTTATTTTTTTGTGAGACCTCGTCTGTAGTAAGATTTCCATCCACTGCAAAGAACACCGACCTTGGCGTCATGATGTCAGACACGAAAATTTTATCCAGCATCAATAAATTTTTAATAATCATGGATTCTTTAGTTTTCAGGGTTCCTTCTTCGGCGCCCAATTCGGCAGTCATAATCATTTCTTCACGAGTCACTTCGGGAACATCTTCGACCCGTTTAAAAAAGTTCCCTAATTTTTCAGAAGAGACAACAAGAGGATAAAGCATCACGATCATCGCCTGGACTGTGTAAGCCGTGAACGGAGCAAGTGCTTTCCAATTGGCCGCACCAATGGATTTTGGTAAAATTTCAGCCAAAAATAAAATACAGAAAACTAAGATAACAGAAGTCATTGTGACATATTCATCGCCGTAAAGTTTTTGAACTCTGAATGCAATAAATGCTGAACCTAAAGTGTGAGAGATGGTGTTCAAAGTCAGAATGGCAGAAATAGGCCGATCAATTTTTTCAATCAAGTTTTCAAGCAGTTTGCCGCTGCCTTTTTTCTTTTCAACTAAGACGCCAACGAAAGCCGAATTCACAGATAAAATAACGGCTTCCAAAAGAGAGCATAAAAAAGAGATTCCAAGGGTAAATATGAGGAGGACTATAATTGTTGTCATTAAAGCTTCTCGAAATTAGCACGGCCCCCGGAAGGAATGAATAAAAACCTCCATGACGCGGCTTATAGAGGAGAATCCTCAGTCTCAAAATGAGAAAGTGAGGATGATTTGACTCAACCTTCGGCCAGCTTGTACCGATATTATTGGGTATGGCCAAGAACATTATCTATGCCTTAGGGCTTCTTTTCATGATCGGGTTTGGACTCTTTATGGAGCTTAGTAACGGCGATTATTTAATCATAGAAAAATTAATGTCTGAAAAGCCACCACAGGTCGCTGTTCAAAAATAAAAAAGCCGGTTTTTAAGACCGGCTTTTTTAATTCTTTTATCTTTATAATTTCAGTAAATTCTTGAAGGCTACTTTTTAGCTTCGTCAGCTTTCTTTTGGATGAACTTTTTGACCAGTTCTTCTTGGACATTTCGAGGCGTTTGCGAATATTTCGCAAATTCCATACTGAACTCGCCCTTGCCTTTGGTGGCAGAACGAAGATCCGTCGAATATCCAAACATCTCTGACAATGGAACTTCAGCTTCGATCACAACAGTTCCTTCAAATGAAGTTGTTCCAAGAATCACACCACGGCGTTGATTGATTTGCCCAGTCGCAGGTCCTTGGTATTCTTCAGGAACAGTCGTTTCAAGCTTCATGATCGGCTCAAGAACGACTGGTTTTGCTTTTGGATAAACTTCACGCATCGCTGCCATCGCAGCAATTTTGAAGGCCATATAGCTGGAGTCGACATCATGGTAAGATCCATCGAGCAGTTCAACTTCAATGTTAACGATTGGGAAACCTATCAATGGACCCTTACGACACTGTTCTTCGAATCCTTCATCCACTGCTGGGATAAATTCTTTAGGAATACGACCACCAGTGACGTTATCAGAGAACATGAAAACTTTGCCATCTTCCTGCGGAGGAAGGGGCCGAATTTTTCCAACGATTTTAGCGAACTGACCCGATCCGCCAGTTTGCTTTTTATGAGTGTAATCATAAGCAGCTTCTTGATTAATCGTTTCACGGTAAGCCACCTGGGGGGCGCCCACGATCACTTCACAAGCAAACTCACGCTTCATCCGCTCAACGTAGATTTCCAAATGAAGCTCGCCCATTCCTTGAATGATGGTCTCATTGGATTCTTCGTCTCGGTAAACGCGGAAAGTAGGATCTTCTTTTCTAAAT
>JAYWDA010000280.1:0-10175 GCA_043780105.1 Pseudobdellovibrionaceae bacterium
CATTTTTTATTTTTATACCAAAAACTACTAGACCAGCCAGGATCAAAACCAGTGCGAAAACTCGTGATCTACTCACCTCGACCCCAACTACGAGAGGCACTTATTAGGTCATTTTCTTGAATTTTCACGAGGTTTCGATCAGATAAAAAATTAATGTGTTCTTGCAGCATCTCGTCTGCTGTATTTGAATCTACATTAAAAATCTCAATAATCCTTTTTTTTGCATTCTCAACTGTGGTGACGTATTCATTTGCGGGAAAAATTGCCCTGCCTGCTAACGCAGTTTTCGAAATCGATCTCATTCCCTCTTCTTCTCCGGCTAAGTTGTGAATTTTTGTAGCAGCCATTGCACTTAAAGCTGGAAATGGACAAATTGCTAATAACGATAAAATATTTTTAACCAAGAATTTCACAACAATCTCCTATTAAAATTTGTTTAACTAACGTTAATGTTTATCCAACAACCAGGATCGGCGCCTAAAATATCACCATTTAATGCATACGCAGCATTTCGATCCCCACCACAGGAATATAAAAACTTGCATCCCGCACATTCTTTTATTTTTCCTACTCTTAACTTGCGTAACGTTGGATGATTTAAAAATACCTTTTCAAGATTATCAGTTTTGACATTACCTAAAATGATTTGCGATTTGGACGTTAGTAAAATATTTCCTTTATGATCGACTCCTAAACCTTCCCAAAAGCGTCCACTTCGTCCCAAGCTTGGGTAAATAAGATTAAAAAGTGGAAGACTTGTATTCGTCGCAATTTTGAATCTAGCTGCACCGGCTAAAATACGCAGATAACTTTCCCTTAGCTCTAGAGGTAGCAAGGCTCGATCTTGCCCTTCGCTCACATGTTTAATGCCATATCCTAGTTCTATAAAACGCGTAAAACTGTGATCTCGAACAGACAACAAATTAGCAAGTTTAAAAAAACTTTCGATTTCGGTTGATGTTCTTTTGGATAAGATTGTTATTGTACCGACATCAATCCCTAACGCAGATAACTTCTTGACGGAAGTAATTGCCTTTGAGAAGGAACCAGCTCCACGTATCGGGTCGTGCGTCGCTTCGGTCGCTCCATCCAATGATATTTGAAAGGATACAGATTGTAGGTCGTTTAAATTTTCATCTATCAGCTTCGACAGTAAAGTTCCGTTAGTAATCACACCAATTTTCCACGCGGGATATAGTTTTTTAATATGCCTTATCAATGGAATGAAATGGCGTGACAGGGTTGGCTCGCCACCGCCTAGGATTACAAAACCCCTATATTTCATGGACTTCAAAAGCTGCTCATACGTTGCTAAAACATTGACCCATTGATCAAATGTGACCGCATTTACATTTAGGTGGTTTGAATGATAACAATGTTTACAAGTTAGATTGCAAGAGTTGGTGATATCAATCTGAAGGGGAAATAGCCGATTATCGCTTAATTTACGCGCAAAAAAGAGATCAATTTTTTGAAACGTTTTGAAGATCAATCTGGCCCCACAATGTATTTCCAAATAGAGACAGCAAGGTTCGAGCCGCCAAAAAATTTCATAGAATTAGATTTAGAGCTTTTGAGATGGCGATCTATGTAAAAAGGTAACGTTTGCTCAAAATAATCAAAAGTTGGGTATCACAATGCCACCAATTTAATGGTCTAAAAGCGTTTACTCTGATGATTAGAAAAAAACACCCTAGGGACCAACATTAATCGTTTTCCTATTTAGCCTATGCCAGGCAAACGTCCCAGTCCGAGACCAAGCGCAAATTGTCGGCCCTAGCTAGGACATCTACGTTTCAATATTAGAATGCTTTCCTCTAAATCGCTGAAATGCCAAAGGAGAATGCCGCTTCTTAGGCCTTATGGGGATGGAAATTGCTTTATATAAGGTCAGAAGCAACAAGGAGCGTAACATGTCTCAAAATACGACAGCACAAAACATCCTGAAAATCGTAAAATCCGCAATCGTAATCCAAGTGATTTCAATTAGCGCCTACGCCGATGGAACTTGTTCATTAAACAAATCCGATATCGCTGAAGATATGCAAAAAATTGTTGAAAAACTATCAGTAAAGTATGGAAAAGCCGGCTTTCAAAATGCGGCCTACTCAACTTCGGACACCAATAAAATTTATGACGATCAACAACTTAAAGTCGACCGAACTGATAAGTTCTTAAAACAAGTAAACGCAGTTGGAATAATCTCGGATGGGCCAAAAGGCGCAAGAAGTGAATATGCTTCAGCGGTTATGATCTCTCCGTGCCATGTTTTAGTAAACGCGCACGGTGTAACGAATAAGGAAGCAAAACAAGGCAAAGCTCCTGTATATATCTCTTTAGGTCAAAATTCATGTGAATCTCCAAATGAATTTGCTCATCAAGATATGGCAGGGAAAGTTATTGCGATTGGTGACACAACTGATGGCTCGCGCGAAATCAGAGATTCAAAAGATTACGCAATTGTAAGAATCAAGGAAATTTCTGACATTGCGGCTCCAGTTGTTTCTACGGAATTTATCACTATTAATGATTCTCTTGCCACTGTTGGATTTCCACTATCTTCTACATACAACCAAAAGACCGGCTTACGATATCCAACTCTTAACTTCACTAGAAAAACTGCAGTTGGAACAGATGGTACTTTTGAAACACTAAATAAAGAGAAGCTTAATGGTTCATCCGGCGCGGGCGTATTTATTTTAGATCAAGATGAAAACGGGAAAGCCCAAATGGTCTTAGGTGGAATAATTGTCGGACGTTCGAAAGATGCCTCTGGAGGAACAGGCTTGCAAACAGCAGCGATAATTCAACATTTAAAAGCAACAAACATAAAAGCATACAATGAAATAAAGGCAGCTATCCAAAACAACTCATGCAGCTAGGTCTTAGGTCGAGGATCGTTTCAAAAGTCTAGCGTGCCGCACGGTCTTTGTTAAAGATTTGTAAAAAATCTTTTAATATAAATAAGTATGAAAAATCGATCTTTTCGATTCTTAATTAAAATTATAATTATTCTCTATATCCCAGCGCGAGGCTTAGCATTCCCCAATCCACAGATACTAGCGAAATCAATCGGGCCCTTAAAAAGCCAACGTATATGGGCTTTATCTAAGCAAAACTTTTCTGACGTAAGATATGATGTTAACGGCGATGGTGAGATTGATGAATGGCTTCTGATAAAGAATGATGTTACAATTCAGCTTTTCTTCAAGATCAACAAAGTATCAAAAATTCTGTTTCAGTTAAAAAAATTAAATACCTACACCAAGGTTGTATATATATATGAAGGTGAAAAGTTTAACCTTCAAGAAGCCACAGCTCTTGAAAAGCCGATGGCTTTTATGGCCAGAGGCTTCGGAAAAGAAAATAATAGTTGTGATAATTCCAATTTAAACGAACCTATTAAAAAATATGATTTAATAAATATAACTAATAATTTACAAAATAAACAAACGATTGATGCCTGGTCCAAAGCGATTGCAACCAGCTGTGAAAATTTGAAAGAACCGATAAATAAAGCTGTCCGAGAAGTTTTTCTTGTTAATAATATATCTGAGAACCGCTTCATAACATGCCTCGCCGCAAAAGTCGAAACTCAAGATATGGTTACTAGCTTTGTTAGCTTAGCCAATACTGGACCAACTCAAAATTTTATCGATCAAATAAGTTGTCAACCAAATCATGATGGAACATGTGGCAAGGCAACCTTCACGACATCTACAGCTACCATAAAGTTACCTATTACATCTCCCCCGTGTAATAAAGATATGGCATCGATATATCGAAAACAGATTTTCCACGAGACGCTCCACTCTTTAAATTATAATCTTCCAGAAGAACAAATTATTTCTATCGTAGATCAATGCGAGAATCCCAAGAGCAAACCACTCAATGACGTACATCAGCAACTTCTAGCCGAACAAAAAGGAAAAGCCTCGAGTGAAAAATATAATGCCTATTTACCTGGTTCCGTAAAAGAAAACGCTATCGCTGAGACTGCAAGATCCAAAGTCACCAACATCCCAAAATCCCTTGCCGAAGGCTCCCTCGCAATCCCCGCCCCAGAGCCACAAACTCCCGGCATGGTAGCACTCAACAACAGCTTCCAAGAATCCCGGGCACCAGCCTCAGCCTCAGTCACAATTCCGCTTCAACAAAGTCTCGCGATGAGCGCTCCCTTTTTCAAAGCGGCGGCAAAAGTTTTTAGCAATTACAAACTTGAGCCCATGCAAGGCCAAGCTCCGATCACAACTCAACTTGCATCGCAAAAAAATCTTCGCGCACCCGCAGCGCGGGTAAACGCCGAAACTTCGCAAGCAACAAAAATTCCTTCCGCTGAACCCGCTAGCTTCGCAAAATCAGATAACTCGAAACCCACCGCCCCAGCTTCCACCGAACCCATCGCCGCCCAAGCAACCCCCGCAGCGCAAGCCTCCACCGGCGCCCGAAGTCCTGAAGTTGGTTCCGGTGGCGCCCGCGGTATCGCCAGTGCACCTTCGGCAAACTCTTCCACCTCCGTAGCGGTTAAGCCTCGCGTTAGCGACGATGCCTCTATCGATCAAGAGCGTGCGAAAGTCGCACAAAACTTAGTGAAGATGTCGATCCCCCAAGCTCGGGAATATATTAAATCCAATGAAGGTAACCTTGAGCGGCTTAAAATTTTAATACTTAGTCAGAAGAATCAGCGTTGGGGATACAAAGATCCCTCTCGTGCGGCCGTCCTTATTCAAGAAGTGAATGGTCAGCTGCGTATCGAGAGTCAGTGATGAGGAAGAAATCGGTTCTGCTTCTGATCCTTGGGCTGTTTTGGATTTCTTATGTTATTTTTTCTTTTGTCTTCAATGGCTCGACCATGCTGCGGGAATATGGTGGCGATGTTCTTCGTCGCCAGCAATTGATTTTGCATCAATTGGATCATGCTTCCCATTATTTACTTTCGGAAAATGCGAAAGCGCTGATTCCCCGTCTGCAAAAAGCGCGGGAACTGGGTCAGTTTGATTTTTTTATTTTAAAAAATAAAGGCGAAGTTCTTGGCTTCTATAATCTTAACAATCAACTTGAGCCCATCAATTGGGATTATCAGGTTACCGATAACTTTACAGACACCGATGAAGTGTCGTTTAAGACTATTGCGATCTATGACTATAAACTGACGATCGGGATTAATAAGAATCCTTACACTTATGTGCTGCATGAGTTCTGGCAGCTGCGCTATTTGCTGATTCAGGATTTTGCTTTTGTAAGTTTAATTGTTCTTTTAATTGCGTTTTTAGTTTTAAAAGATATTTTGGATATTTCTAAAATACTTCAGGGCGCTGATCGAAAGTCCATTCATCAAATCCGCGCTTTTTCAAAAGAAGCTGAAACTTTTTTACTGGCAGCCACGGGCTTTGATTCGACCAATAAGGCTTTAAAAACTGATAATCTGATGCTGGCTAGTACACTTGCACCGGCGATTAAAGCTGAGATCATGACTGGGAAACCCACGCCTTATGCGATTCCTTGCACGGTGGCGCGAATTGATTTGAATGGCTACACGCAGATGTTTTTACATAAAGACACCGAGAGCTTACTGCATATCTTGAATGAATATTTTAAAAATTCGCGAGATGTGATCGAGCGCTATGGTGGTTCGGCTTATCAATATATTGGTGATGAAGTTGTTTGTATTTTTAAATCGGACGATCCCACCCATTCTGCAAAAATGGCATTGTCTGCGATTCGAACTTTATTTCAAGCGGCTGAAAATATTATGTCACCCACTCTTTCGCAAGGTCTTCGTTTAAAAGCCAGTCTTTCTACAGGCAGTCTTCTGTTTATTAAATTAGACGGCGGATATTCTTTTAGCGGTTTGCCACTGATTGAAACCGTGCGGATGCTTGGACAAGTCAGTGAGAAAACAGAAAGTCGCTTGATCGTCTTCGATGAATCCATTGTGGATATTATTTCCCTCTGCCAGCCGCTAGCGACTAAGACCACCGTTTTTAAAGGTTTTGATAAAGAGTCCCACCTGATGGAAGTGAAAGAATTTAAGAACATTTCAGAAGCTCTAACGACATTGTCGCTGAATCAAGTGGCCTGTTACTTCAGAGGGAATCAGGACCTTGCGGGAATATTAACCGCGCTGAAAGAAAAGCTAAAGATGCGTGATGTGGAAGGCTTTCACACCCTTTGCGCGCCGCTAAAAGATTTTTACATGTCAGAACCTTCATTAGAAGTTTTAGCAGCTTACAAGGCCCTCTTAAACGAATGCTTCCGAGAAAATTTGCATCAAGTTGAAGAATCCAAATTTTTAGCGACAGCCGTTTCATTAAGCTTCCATCTAATTTTAAAAGAGCAAATTGATAGCGAACTTAAAGAAGCTTTTGATCGCTGCGAAGAAGCCACTGATTCACGGGTGGCTTCTAACACCCTTCAGGCAAAATCAAAATTTGAACTTCCCGGCATCAACTTAGAGAAAAAGTTCCAGTCCCCTTCGTCTAGGTTAGCCGCACAAGCTTTACTTTTATCCGGTCAGACTTTGATGACCAAAGAAATTGCCAAAAATCTAAAAGCTCTCTTAGTATCAAATAACCCCAAGCAAGTGACCTCGGGATTATTTGTGGTGAAAGAACTATTCGATCATCATCGCAAAAAAGATGCCGTTTTTGTCAGGACAAATCCTTACTTGCAGGATTTAGCAAAGCTTCTACCCTCTTTAATCAAACACCCCGATGAGCAAGTGCGACACCATGCGAAGGTCTCATTAAAATCTGCTTCTGGCGAAAACCATGTCTAAAATCGAGCGCGAAAGAATTATCCTTGCCCCCTTAAATATGGACCAAATTCACTTGAGTGGGCAGATCGTAAGCTCACTTCAAAAAAAAACGATCAGTTTTACCGCTCAGCAGATCACTTATTTAGAGCTGATGCAGAATCAAAGTTCGATTTCAGAGATTTCAAACACATTCCTAAAACAAGGAAAGCTTGTTTCATTCACTCAAATCAAAGAACTTATTATTTTCTTAGTCCAAGAAGGCTTGATCGAAAACCCAACTTTTATTAGTTACTTCAATCAAAAAACAACTTCAGACTTAAAATCAGGATTTTTCGAAAATCTTTTTAAACAAGAAAAACAGACCTCTGATGTTATTGAGCGAATTCGGAAAATTCCGTTTTTTCGCTCATTACCCCAAGAGATCACAGAGCTGTTCCTAGCCCACCACCGTGTTGTCCACTGCCCACCTGAAGTCAAAGTTTGCCAAGCCGGGCAATTTCAACGAAGCTTGCTTTGCGTTTTAGATGGATCTTTATCCGTCTTTAAAAAAAGTCTGCAGGGCGAAATGCAACATATGGCTGATATTTCACCCGGAAGTGTCTTTGGTGAAACGGGCTTTTTCTTAAATCAAGCAAGGTCCGCAGATGTCATCACCACGTCTGAGAGTCTGATTGTTAAATTCAAATATGTTCCTGAGATCTTTGATCCCTTGGTTCAAAAAGAAAAAGCCCAGAGTTTACAAAAACGTATTTGGCTGATTCATGCCTTACTTGCTTCGGACTTGTTTAAGGGTCTGCCTGATGATTGCTTTGATTCGCTGATTTATGCGGGGAACCTGACCCCTTTCAAAGCTGGCACTTCAGTCTTTTCGGAAGGCCAAAAGGCTGAGAGTTTTTTTATAATTATTCAAGGAAACGTTCAGGTCCTCCAAAATCAAAAAATAATTCGCGAGCTCAGCCAAGGCGATTGCTTTGGCGAGATCGCCCTTCTTTTAACCGGTGGCGTGCGAACAGCTTCTGTCCTTTGCGAATCAGAGAGTCTACTGCTTGAAATCAGCGCGCAAAAATTCTATCAACTGCTAGGTGACAATTTATTCCTAGCTTGCGAATTCGAAAAAATTTCCGCAAAAAGAGTCCAAGCTGATCAATTACGCCGTCGGTAGATTTAAAATCTGTCAAAAATGAGGAACTTCGCCTCAACCCACATTTCAAAGGCTCGCTGCAGCTTTCCCTACCCGTGGCACGTCGCTTGCTTCTTCTCCTACTGTTGGATTTAGAAATATTTTTACGAAAAGGATTCAAGATGGAAAATCAGCAGTACTCCACAGAACCGCTGTCATCGGGGGCGATCTTGCGCGAAATCGGACGAAGCGTAAAAGACCTTCTGCATAGCGAAGTTAACTTAGTCACTTTAGAACTCAAAGAATCGGGAGAAAAAGCCACGCAAGATTTAATTCGAGCTATCGCCTTTGGCTCGCTGCTAGCGTTAAGTGCGCTGCCATTTTTAGCCTTCCTTGTGATTGGCCTGGGACAAATCTTGGGAGATCGTTACTGGCTAAGCTCACTGATTGTTGCTGTTGTCTGCGCAGGAGTTGGTGGACCGATGGCCCTGAAGTTTTTTAGAAAAATTTCTGAAGAAGATTTAAAGTTTCCACGAACGCGAAGAACTTTGGCCCGCGGAGCGGAGAGTATGAAGCAAAAAATAGAAAATGTTCGTGACGCTGCTAAAGGGGAAAAATATGACAACATCCAAATCCACTGACACCACTGCTGAAATCAAAGAAGCTCAGTATCGAACCTCTGAAACATTGGCGCGGTTTGAAAAAGCCATGGATCACTTAGCTGATAAAGTGGATCACGCCAGTGGCCGAATTCATCATTACCGAAACATCCTGCAGACACCCAAAAGAAATCCAAGCCCCTTTGTTGTAAGTGCCCTGGGATGCCTTGCTGTTTTCTCTATTTGGAAAGCAACCCAACTTAAGTCCATTGCCAATCAGCAGTATTTAAGTGCAATCAAACACTAAATAAGATCTAATGGAGTTATGCGTATCCTAAGGTCTATTATTCTGAGTTGGATCGTTCTTGGTTTTTCCTGCGCAAGCCTGCAAAATCCCAAACTTCCACCGACGTTTGTACTTAAAGAAATTGCTATGGCCGATGCAACACTCAGCGATTCACTTTTAGTTTTTAGGCTTGAGATTCAAAATCCAAACTCAGTAGCGCTTAATTTTGATTCGATCGATTATACAATAAAAATAAAAGACCAAAACTATTCCGGCCATTTAGATCACTTACCTAAAGCAAAGCCTAAGACCAATGTTGAAGTTGAAATCCCTTTAAAGGTTATTCTCTCCGATATTTTTGATTCCATCACTTTAGCTATGTACGAGAAAGAAACGACTTATGAACTAAACGCCACTTTGGCTGTAGGTGGACTTATCATCCCCTTAAAGCAAGTGGGCCGTGTCGCAATTCTTCCGCCTTAATTAGATCCCGCTAAAGTGACTTCTGTTGGGGAAAGACTCATTAACACTTTGTGTTCGTACTGTTCGCGGGCTTCAGACATCCCAATTTGATGATTGCTGTATTTTTGATCACAAGAAACTTCTAGGACGACAGTTTCAAAACTTTTTTCAAAGGAATCTTTTTCTGAAATATCCTCGCGACAGAATAATTTTTCTGAAGGTTTAAAATCCGAAGATTTATTTTCAATTCGAACTAAGTTGGGATGAGCATCCGAGTTTTCAGGAGACGATTTAAAGATTTGAGAGATCGCTAAAGTCCATAAAAACAAAACAAAAATAAAAGATTTCACTTCTATATTCTCCGATCGGCTTACTTTTAGAATAAATGTTTCTTAGACAATGAAAAGGCCAGAAATTTGTGACCTTAGCTTTTTTGGTAGCGCGGCCTTAGCCCTGAAGTTTATTGTAGAAGAACTTGTGAGGTTCTTTGTGAAATCAAACTTTTTAATTGTTCTTATTATTAACTTAGTAACATTCGCAGCTGTTGCTGCAGAATCTTGGGGACTTCTGCTTAATAAGGAAGGCACGGGACTAGGACGAGTTTGCGTTGTCTATGATGAGCGAAACGACTGCCAGGTGGATGATGTCGGAACAGAAACCAATATTGAACTCAACGAAAATATTAACCTTAGGGCCTCGCCTGAGGCTGGCTCCCACTTCGTTCAATGGGTTGGCGATTGCCGTGGCCGCACACAAACTTGTCGGATGCTCAGCCGCAAGCCTTCCAATAATAAACCGCTGACGGCGACAGCGATCTTTGCGCAGGGTCCAGCGCCCGTTATGAGGACGCGCCCATCAGCAGACGCTCCTAAAGCAAAGGTTGTGGTCAAAAAAACTCGTCATAAAGCGAAAGGTAAAACTTCTAAAAAGGCCAAAAATAAAAAGGCAACT
>JAYWDA010000281.1:0-4783 GCA_043780105.1 Pseudobdellovibrionaceae bacterium
TATAAAAGAAGATCGCATCCATTGCCAAGAAACTTCCCTGCATTGCTGTCTGCAAAACGAACAGAGCAATATGGAAACCCTTAATTCTTTTTTCAATACTGTTCCAGCTCGCTAAAATAATAATTGGCGTTAAAAAATTTGTTAAAACAATCAGCCATAAAGAAATCCCATCAACGCCTAAAAAGTAGCTGATTCCGAAGCGCTCAATCCACGGATATTTTTCAACAAATTGCAGACTGGCAGTCGCGCCATTAAATCGGTCCAGCATCGAAAGGGTCAATAGAAATTGAAGAACTGAAAAACCAAAAGCTAAATGGCGAAGGCTTGAAATCTTCGGCCAAAGCAGAAGGATAAAGGCAAACAGTAATGGAAGAAATACTAACGTCGTGAGCAACATGTCTACCTCATAATAAGAATCGAAATAACAACCACTAAGCCCACGCCAATATACATTGCATACTGCTGCATATTGCCGGTCTGACTGGTTCTAACCAGCTGACCGCCACCGACCATCAAATCTGAAATTATATAAGTCATTTTATCGATGAAATTGACATCAATAAAATACCAAGTCTTTTTAGATAAATTAACCAACGGGTTAATTATGGAGCCAAAATAAAATTCATCGACCAAATATTTTTTATCAATAAATCGATAAACAGGTCCCAAAGAATCAGCAACTTTTTTAGGAGCTTCCAGTTTCTTAACATAAAACTGATACGCAACAATGGCCGACACTAATGCCAAGGAAACAGAAATTCCCATCATCATCCATTCTGTTTCTGCAGACGAATGCTCCATTCCTGGAACAACTTTAATAAGAGGCTCAAGCCAAGTTTCAAAAAAGTTGATAGGATGAAATGGCAAAACTTCAGAGATCACATGCGGGATTCCCATCCAGCCACCGACCACTGATAAAATTCCAAGAATGATCAGAGGTCCCGTCATCAAAGCCGGTGATTCATGGGGATGCACATCTTTCGGAACCCGGCTTTTACCCCAAAAGGTCAGCGCCATCAATCGAGTCATATAAAATGCTGTGAGTGTTGCGCCTAAGGCGCCTGCGGCCCACAACAAAGGGTGGCCCATTGGCGAATGAAATGACATCCATAATATTTCATCTTTAGAAAAGAAGCCTGCAAACGGCGGCATCCCGATGATCGCAAGCCAACCTAGCAAGAAAGTAAAATGGGTGATTGGCAAATATTTTCTAAGCCCGCCCATCTTGCGAATATCTTGCTCTTCATGCATCGCGTGGATCACGCTTCCAGAGCCTAAGAACATCAGTGCTTTAAAGAACGCGTGCGTGACTAAGTGAAACATCGCCGCATTAAAGGCACCAACGCCAACGGCTAAAAACATATAACCCAGTTGGGAAACTGTAGAGTAAGCCAAAACTTTTTTGATATCCCATTGGGTCATACCAATGGTCGCTGCCAAAACAGCTGTCGCCGCACCAATCACAGAAATAATCATCATTGTGTTCGGGGCCATCATAAATAAAGGATTCAATCGAACGATCATATAAACGCCTGCGGTCACCATTGTCGCGGCATGAATCAGAGCTGACACTGGTGTTGGGCCGGCCATTGCATCAGGAAGCCAAACATAAAGAGGAATTTGCGCGGACTTCCCGGTCGCACCAATAAATAAAAACAGCGTTCCCAGCGTAACCGCGCCTGCCCAAGTTAAGTCCGGAGTAGTCGGAACCAGACTGTTGATTTCATAAAAATTCAAAGTTCCAAAAGTTGTAAATAAAACAAACATGCCTAGCAAGAATGCCGCATCACCCACGCGATTGGTAATAAAGGCTTTCATGCCAGCTGTTGCTTTCGCAGGATCGGTAAACCAAAAACCAATCAGCAAATAAGAACAAAGGCCGACGCCTTCCCAGCCAACAAACATTGTTAGCAAAGAATCGCCCAAAACTAAAATCAACATGTTGAAAATAAAAAGATTTAAGTAAGCAAAATATTTCGCAACACCCTTATCGTGGTGCATATATCCGATGGAAAAAATGTGAATTAAAAATCCAACGCCTGTAATGACAAGAATCATAATCGCGCTGAGTGAATCCACCATAAAGCCGGCATTCACTTTTAATTTATCAGTCGCAATCCATTCAAAAAATTGCGCACTGATTTGTCGACTTTCGTGGGGAAGATTTAATAATTCAGTAAAAAGCAGAATGGCAGAAACAAAGGAAGTCAAAACGGCAATACTAGCGATGGCACCCGAGACTTTGTAATCATGTTTGTTATATCTAAATCCGTTGATTAGAAATCCAACCAGCGGGCTTAAAATAAGAACGGCAATCAGCGTTGCGTGGTCCATAGCAGTCTTATCCTTTTAGGTGTTCAAAAAAGCGAATATTAACTTCGCGGTAGCGTTTAAAAATAGAGACCGCCAGAGCCAAACCAACTGCGGCTTCGGCAGCAGCAATCGTCATGACAAAGAAAACCATAATCTGGCCATCAACTAAGTTTGAGTACTTACTAAATGCCACAAAACTTAAATTTACAGCGTTCAGCATAAGTTCAATACACATCAATAAGACGATCACGTTTCGGCGAAATAAAACGCCGCCCATACCCATAAAAAACATCATGGCTGAAAGAACAAGGTAATGGTTCAAACCAATATGTGTGATGAAATCAATGTTCGGCATGCGTGCCTCCTTTAGATCTTGCTAAGGCTACTGTTCCA
This sequence comes from Pseudobdellovibrionaceae bacterium, assembly GCA_043780105.1. Classification (GTDB taxonomy): domain Bacteria; phylum Bdellovibrionota; class Bdellovibrionia; order Bdellovibrionales; family Bdellovibrionaceae; genus JAYWDA01. The sequence goes on from JAYWDA010000281.1 coordinate 2,707, forward strand.
ATTGCGATGACTAAAAGAAGAACGCCCAAGGCTTCAAAACCAAATATATGTTTTGTAAATAAAAGTACGCCCAAGGCCTTTGAAGAATCGGCCGGCAACTGCGCGACTTCTTGAGCTGGTGGCTCGGACATCATTCCGCCTGCAGAAATAATCGTCGTGATCACCATTCCCAACAACAAGCCGACCGTTGCGATTTTAATTCCGCCCGTAATTTTCCCGCGAGAAAACGCTTGAACCTCAGTTTTTAAATCGAAAAGCATCAGAACCATAACGAATAAAACCATGACGGCGCCGGCGTAAACAATCACCTGCACACCCGCAATAAAATAGGCATCTAAAGTCACAAACAAGGCGGACACTCCAACCATTGTCATCGCTAAACTTAAGGCTGAGTAAATCGGATTTTTAACTAAAACTACAGTCAGTCCCGCAGCCACGACCACAAAAGCTAGAAACCAAAATATAAAAGCGTCAGCGCCCACAGTCTACTCCTAAGCTGTAATATAAATAACAAATGCAGTGATCATGGTGTTGGCCAGCGCCCACGGCAACATGGTCTTCCATCCTAAATCCATCAATTGGTCATATCTAAATCGAGGCAGAGTCCACCGCACCCAGATAAAAACCCAAAGAAAAAATAAAAATTTAAAAAGGTATGAAACAAAAAATATTAGAGAAACAAGAATCCCTGATAGGGTTGGCGTACCGATAAGGTCCAACATAAAAGCTTGAGCTTCCGCCACAGGCCAAAATGGAATCAAATATCCACCAAAAAAGAATGTCGTGCAAAGTCCCGCTGCAATCATCATATGAGCGTACTCACCGATGAAGAACATCAACATTTTAAATCCACCGTATTCAGTGTGAAAGCCAGCGACAAGCTCGGCTTCGCCTTCAGCTAAATCAAAAGGCAAGCGATTGGATTCCGCAAATGTCGCCGCAAAAAATAAGATAAAGGCTAGAGGCTGATAAAAAATTCCCCAGTTAGGAAATAGATATTTAAATGGGCCCGGAATTAAAGAAGCATCAACACCTAAGCCTAAAAAGTTAAACTTTAAGAGGCCTTCTTGGTGATGAATCATTTCGCTTAAATTAAAAGTTCCATACATCAGGATGATGCCGACAATAGAAAGTCCAAGTGCAAGTTCATAACTGATGATCTGAGCACTGGCACGCATAGCGCCCATCAAAGAAAACTTATTTCCAGATCCCCAGCCCGCCATCAAAATTGTGTACGCCGCTAGCGACGAAACACCCAGGATAAAAACAATTCCAACTCCAATATCATAGCCTTGAATTCGAATAAGGTAAGGCCCCCAGTTTTGACCAAACATTTGGAAGGCTTCGATGTTAAATGGGACAGACATTGGAATCGCACAGTACGCAACGGCGCCAGGAATTAAAGCAAATACAGGTGCTGCATAAAAAAGATACTTAATCGCACGGCCTGGAAGAAAATCTTCTTTAGTCAAAAATTTTACGGCATCAGCTAATAACTGCAATAAGCCCAAGGGACCTACTCGGTTAGGACCAAAACGATTTTGAATAAAAGCTGATCCACGGCGCTCAACCCAAACAAGGATCGGCACCAACTGAACCATTAATAAGAAAATAACTACTAACTTCGTCCCATTGATAAGGATTTCGAATATGTCTTTACCCATTGATTCAGTCCCACTCTAAAGCTTTAGATTTAATTTCCCAAAAAAGTCCGAAAATAAAAACGGCGATAAAGATCATCATGCCGATAAGAACACTAAGACCTTGTCCGCTGGCAATAAAATCACGGAAGGTCAGCGCCCACGGGTACATAAAGATAATTTCGATATCAAAAAGGATAAAAAGAATCGCCGTTAGATAAAACTTTACTGACACCTTGGTGTCTTTTTTATCTTGGCCCGGAATTCCACATTCATAAGGCTCTAATTTAACGGCGCTGCTGACGCGGCGGCCACCCGTCCAACGTGCAAGTAAGAGCAAACCAGTTCCGAAAAGGCCAATAAATACCACAAGAAATATGACTCCACCTAAAGGCACATTCCCCTCCAAACTTTAGTTACATTGGGTCTAAACTGTT
>JAYWDA010000282.1:0-11175 GCA_043780105.1 Pseudobdellovibrionaceae bacterium
TCCCGCTGATCGTAGAAAAAATCTAATTGCTGAGCCCGGATCGCATTAAAAATACTTTCTTGGTTTAAATCCGAATAAATTTTTGTTTTCCATGATGAGAGATGCTTCATATGGTGAAAATCACTGGACGCAATCAACGGGAACCCTGAAGTTAAAATTTCAGGGCAAATTGTTTTTCGGTGATTCACTTCCCAAGCATCAATCAAGCTAGTTAGTTCTTTTTTACGTGACCACAATTCGTAAGTCTGAAATTCAAAATCGCCTGTATCAAAAGGATGGGCTGCAATGGTTAATGCTTTCGCCGCTTTTGCCAACCTAAGAACTTGATCAACAGAAAGGTCAGGCGAAATAAATTCTTCCGTTCCCAGCACAAGAATATGCGCCGATCGGTTATTATTAAGCGAATTTTTTGTAATTTCATAACCTGGAATCAAAAGCATTCCATATTCTTCAAGGGCCCGATGGCCTTCCTCCTTCAGTGTCTCCATGTAAAGCGGAAAAGTATCTTGAGTCAGGCTGTAACTCATTTTCCGAGCAACTTGTCCCAGCCAACTTTTCTTTTCGCAAATATGATCGGTGATTGCGATCGCATTAAATCCTAGACCTCCGAAAAGATCGACAAGTTCAGGGATTGAATATTTGCCATCGCTGAAATTGCTATGAATGTGAAGGTCTGCCTTAATGATTTTTTTCATATTTCCTTTGGGCACCGGGGCTTCGTTGGGACCATTGCGACCAGTAGGCACAATCGATGATGGGATCTACAACGGGAACGGGGGGATGAAATTCGATTTCAGCATAAACGACTTTATGTCTGGCTAACTGATAAAGGTGAACAGGAAAAAAATCCTTTCCAATATAAGCTGCTGGGCGAAGTGGAAAATAAGAAATTCTAAAAGGCTGGATTAAAATATTATTTTCAAAAGCAATTTCAAAGGCGCCTTTTTTCCAAGGGGTCGTTTCATTCATGCAGGTGGTGCCAGACGGAAAAATAACAACGCGCTGATGATTATTGAGGGCTTCACCAATAGCTTGTCTTGCAGCCGCCCTAGATCCGCCATTTTCCCGGTGGACAAAAATAGTTTGGGCGGCAATGGCGGCATTTCCAAAAACCGGCCAGCTGGCAATTTCTTTTTTTGCAACGAAAGAAAAATCGGGATTAGCTTTAACAAGAAGAGCGATATCTAAATAGCTAATATGATTTCCAACTAACAGCAGGGGCTTTTTTTCGCTCATGGTGCCAATAATATTTAAATCAATTTTTAAAAGCTGAATCATTGTTTCAGCCCAAAGTGATTTCACTGACAACACCTGATCTGATTTTTTCCTGGCCTCACGCAAGGATAAATAGGTTTCTGAAAAGACCTGCACAGAAGTTTTCAAAGAATCGATGTTGATCATGTTCAAAGTCTACACTAGGTTTTTTGAAAGTTTTTTTTGGATTGTGTTAGGACGGGCTCCTTAACACAATCCTGACACGACTTTTAAAAAGTTCCCCTTCAAGCTGATGCTACGTTTGATCGATCTTCAAGGAGGACTCTGATGAGAGAATTGGTGGACCAGTTTAAACAAAACGCAAAATTAAGATGGAATCGCGTCCATGATTTTAGTCCGCAAATCAGCCTGCAAGTCGAATTTGGTCCATATATCTTAAAAATTGCAGACTCGACAGATGAACTGATGGAAAGTTTCAAACTTCGCCATGAAGTTTTCCATGTTGAATTCCAAGGGTCTAGTCCTGGTGGAATGGATTTTGATAAATTTGATCGGTGGTTTGACCACTTGATCATTATTCACAAAGACTCCAATAAAATTATTGGAACCTACAGGTTGAACTGCACGGACACGCTTCGAAATTCATATACGGCACTCGAATTCAATTTGACTGAAATTTTTAAAATGCAGGGGCCATTTCTTGAATTGGGTCGCGCGTGCATCCGCAAAGACCATCGAAAAGGCGCCGTCATCTCTTTGCTCTGGCGCGGGATTGCGGAATATATGAATTTGACGGGCGCACAAATTCTATTTGGCTGTTCCAGCATAAAGGTTAACAATGCTCGTAACGCCGCTTTAATTTATCGATATTTGATAAATTCCGGAGGAGTGACAGAGGATGCCTTAGCTCGGCCGACGGAAGATTTTAAAATGAAGGATTTCAGTGAATGGATTTCTTACTTTAAAAATCAACTGTCTGAGGCCCAAACCATTGAGGCTGAGGCATTAATTCCATCACTTCTAAAATCGTACTTGAAGTTGGGAGCCAAAGTCGCGGGTGAGCCCGCTTTTGACCAGGACTTCGATTGCATCGATTTGCTGACGGTTCTTAAAAGAGAGGACTTGTCCCAAGCCCTCTCAAAGAAGTTTGCCGTCAGACCGCCCGCCGCGCGATAAAGGAAAAATGCATCAAGAAATTCAGAGGCTAACGGACTTTATTCAAGGAAATGAAAAGCTCAAAGGCCTTGTTCGAATTAAGAACGACGCCTCAATTTCCTATAAAACAAAATCGTTTTCGCAATCTTCTTTTACTTTTGGGTCGATGGATCCGCAGGCGCCGACGCTTATTTTGACTGGCGGTGTGCATGGCCTTGAACGGATTGGTGCTGAGCTTTGCTTAAGCTTACTAAAAACGACCATTGAAAAGTTAACTTGGGATGAATCCTTCCAGCACCTTTTAAAATCAATCAGGCTTGTGTTTTTTCCTCTCATTAATCCTGTCGGTTACTATCATTTTTCGCGCAGCAATGGAAACGGCGTCGATCTTATGCGTAATGCTCCGGTTGAGGCTCAGGAAAAAGTTCCCTTCCTTCTGGGCGGCCAACGTTTCTCAAAACGACTGCCCTGGTATCGGGGGGAAACAGGAGTTTTAGAGCAAGAAAATCAGATCTTATTTGATAAATTTTTTGAAGACTGTGGAAAAAGTCGTTGCATCGTTTCAATTGATTTTCATTCTGGATTTGGACTTAAAGATCGACTTTGGTTTCCGTATTCTAAAACGCGAAAACCTTTTGAGCATTTGGCAGAGATGCATTCGTTCACAAGTTTATTTGAGCGAACTCATCCGTATCATATTTATCAAATTGAACCGCAAAGTGCAGGCTATCTTTTACATGGCGACGTCTGGGATTATTTATACATGGAAAACCTTAAAAATAATTCAGGAGTTTTTCTGCCGCTGACCTTAGAGATGGGATCGTGGATGTGGGTGAAGAAAAATCCCCTGCAACTTATTTCGCGAACCGGTTTATTTAATCCCATCAAAGCCCACCGAACAAAACGAATTTACCGAAGGCATCATATTTTGTTTGATTTTGTTTTGCGCGCTCTTCATTCTTTCCCTGCTTGGGCGGAACTAAACCCGTCACTACGAAAACAGCATGAGCAGTGGGCTCAGAGGCGTTGGTATGAAAACTATTCCGAGGCGAGTTCAAATTTATAAACGAAGGGTTGAGGGTCGTCCAAAACCTGATACAGATCTTCGCGTTCGCTTTTTTTGGGATTTAACCAAATATCTAAGTTTTTTTCTTTTAAAGCTATGATCAGCCGATCATGCCCAGAACCCGCAATTTCCGGAGTTGCATCTCCCGTGACAGCTGCAAAAGAATAAAAATCATTTTCTGAAGCTGTACCCCAATCGTCAAAAAGACAAGCCACTAACATACTTTGCCCTGGCGGCGGATGATAATGAAAAACCTGATTTTCTGAATTTTCGCCGACAACATTTTCATAAAAGCTTGAGACTACAAAAAATCCGTGATGTTGGCCAAAAATGTTTTTCCAAAATCCGTCCAAGCTGTCGCGGCGGGCGTTGTAAAGCCCATTAAATTTAAAGTCGATGGATTCGGGTTGGCCGGCAGGCCTGCAATGATACCTGGCCAGTCTGATCATACGTTCATTTTTTTCGCTGACAATAATCGGGGCGAAGGTCATTGGAAACATACGTTCGTCTGTGGGGCGTAATTCGACTCGTCCAAGGTCCAAAAGTTTTTCAAGATGCCATTTTATTTTTCGCGTCGCAATTCTTTGAATTTCTAAATTTTTCTTTGTCTCTTTTTCTTTTAACTTAGATTCAGCTTCATTCAGTCTTGTTTTTTGTTTAAGGAGTTCGGCTTCTAATTCTTCTGTTCTTTTTAAATGATAAGTATCAATCAGTTCTTTTATTTTTTTCTCAAAATGCGATTGCGGTTTTAGAAAATTAAACTCTAAAGCCTTAGATAATTTAATGCTGTTCTCTTTGATTCGCCGCTGAAACATGGATTCAATATTTGATTGATCCACCTTGGCCCCGTAGGTTTGACTCAAACTTTTAAGATTTTGTTGGACGTTGGCGCTGAAGCACAATGGTCATCTCCTAGGCTCTTCTAATCTAGCCAAAAAATTCCATGGGTGTTATCCAGTAATTGTGAAGCTTCAAGCCAATATTGATCTTGCTGGCAGGCAAAGCCTTTTTTTTCGTAGCCTTTGCATCCGGTATCTTGGATCAAGAACTGACATTGGCCATTCACCATTTTGCGACCCACGACCACGGCTGAGTGGTTCAGCTGATCTTGACAATGCCATTGGTTATCCTTAAGTCCGCCTTTGTAAGTGGGGTTCGTCACAACATTTGAACAAAAATTAATTCCCAACGTTATTTTGGCAGATAGTAAATTATGAATACGATCTAAAATTTGAATCGATCCCACTTGCGGTTGAAATAAAAGTTTTAATGCTGGTAGGTTGTCTAAACTTTTAATATCTGTACAAAAACTTAATAATATTTTTGTGATAAATTCATCTTGGCTGAGCAGCAGATCTTTTTCAATTTCGCTGGCTACGGGAAGCTCATCAAGCTTCAGACCGGAGTTTTTTAGAAATTGATAAACCTTTTCTGCGACCTTTGTTTTTGGATCCTTTAATGATCGCTGGTAGAAAATTTGAAGGTTTTTTAAAAGCACATCAATCGAATAGGGACCTAGCTTATCAGAAATAATTTTGGCGCTGCAGCTACCAAACTGGCGGGCTGCAGAGACAGCGTGTTCAACTTTTCCGCCCACAAAACTGCTGCCGACGTCGCTAAAGTTTTCAATGGTTCGCAGAGCTAGCAGTAAAGGAGAAGTCGAGTGAGCAAAGTCTTTATCGCCATGAGAGAAACGATACTGATCAATAAGCGTTGCAACAGAAAAAGCGTAACACATATGGGTGGTCCCTTGTGACCAACGAGGTCTTAGGGTGCTCAGGTTCACTTCTGAGCAGAGCGAGGCGACTTCAGAGCTTGAGGGAAGGGCAAATCCAGTAAAACTGAAAAGAAACAGCAAAATAAATGTCGAAATAAAGGGCATCTATCGATGCTAAACATCTTTCGAATGATTCGAAATGCAAAAATATTAAATCTGACTTTGGTCTAGATGAAGAGCCAAGTTTTCACTTGGCTCTCGTTAATTAATGTCTGACCGACTGTGAAGTCGAGTCAGATTTATTATAATTAAATCCGACTTTTTCTTTTACTGTATCAATACCTTGATCAATAAAATCCAAAGCCGCACCCGTTTGCTTGGTCAAAATGCCACTTTTATTAAGATATTTTAAGCCAAAGTACGCGGCTGCCCCATACAGTAACCAGCTAAAACGAAAACCTCGTATTAAATTGGGAGCCATTGTCGACGCAGCTGCTGTTTTAAAATCTGAATTCATTGTAAACCTCCTTGTGAGTAACAAATCTGCACGATCCTTGCCACAAGTTGAGTCATGATTCATAAGATTTTTAGTGGAGCTTTTGTTTTTGTGCCTCGACATAATCTTCGTAAGAAATATATTTGTCTTCTTTAAGGCCAACATCGATTTCAATCACACGGTCTGCGATGGTGTTAATAAATTCATGATCATGAGAAGTAAAGATCACTGTGCCTTTAAATCTTTTTACACCGTCGTTGACAGCGGTGATACTTTCTAAATCCAAATGATTGGTTGGACCATCTAAAAGTAAAACGTTGGCGCCCGACAACATCATCTTGGCAAACATACAGCGAACTTTTTCGCCCCCTGACAGAACACCTGGTTTTTTTAAAGACTCATCTCGGCTAAAAAGAACTTTTCCTAAAAAGCCTCGTATAAACGATTCGTCTTTTTCTTGGGAATACTGCCTTAGCCAATCAACTAAAGTAGCAAATTCTGAATTAAAATATTTTGAGTTATCGGTCGGGAAGTAACTTCTTAAGGTTGTGACACCCCAAGTGAATGATCCGGCATCGGGTTCAACTTCACCAGCTAAAATATTTAAAAGCATTGTTTTTGCAAGATCACTACGGCCAAGCAAAACAATCTTGTCGCCCTTTTTAACGTTAAAGCTGATATTTTTCAAAATCACCTCGCCGTTCAGCGATTTTGTTAAACCCTTCACGCTCAGCAAATCATTGCCAGCTTCTCGCAAGGGATCAAAACCAATAAAAGGCTGTTTCCGGGTCGACATTGGCAAATCAGAAAGGTCCAATTTCTCAAGCTGTTTTTGCCGGGACGACGCTTGTCTTGATTTCGAAGCATTCGCACTGAATCTTTGGATAAAACTTTTTAGCTCTTCGGCCTTATCTGAATTTTTCTTACTTTCATCGGATCTTAATCTTTGATTCAGCTCGGTGGCCTGCCGCCAAAAGTCATAGTTCCCCGTATAGACAGAGACCTTGGAAAAATCAATATCAGCAATATGAGTGCAAACTTTATTTAAAAAATATCGATCATGGGAAACAACGATCACTGTATTTTTAAAATTAAAAAGAAAATCTTCCAGCCATTGAATCGCATAAATATCTAAATGATTTGTCGGCTCATCCAGTAACAGGATATCTGGTTGACCAAATAAGGCTTGAGCTAAAAGAACTTTTACCTTTAAACTAGAATCCAATTCTTTCATCAGTTTACTGTGGGTGGAGTCATCGATACCAAGGCCTGCTAACATAATTCCAGCTTCAGATTCGGCTTCCCAGCCATTCAGCTCGGCAAATTCAGTTTCTAATTCAGAGGCTCGTACGCCATCAGCTTCAGAAAAATCTGGATTGGCATAAATACGATCTTTAGCTTCCATGATTTTATAAAGTTTTTGATTTCCCATCAGGACAACTTTTAAAACTTCAATCTCGTCAAAAGCATAATGATCTTGCTTTAAAACCGACATGCGTAAATTGGAAGGGATGCTCACTTCGCCGGTGTTGGGATCAATTTCTTTCGAAAGAATTTTTAAAAAAGTCGTTTTGCCGGCCCCATTGGCGCCGATTAAGCCGTAACAATTTCCTGGTGTGAACTTCACATTCACATCTTCAAATAGCTTTTTGCCACCGTATCTTAAACTAACATTATTTGTACTGATCATAGGGAGCTATTTGTAAGTGAGATCCCAGAAATTATCAACCAGCTGTGTAAAAAAACGCTAGTTCCTAAGGGCGCGGTAGACGAAAGGACAAACTTGAGTGGGAATTTTCGGAACGGGCGGAATTTTATAAGTCGCAAGCTGTAGCCCAGGTCGATTCAAGGCCTCTAGGTTCAGCCCGCAGAAAATCAGCTGCTCGAGGACGACTGTATCTTCGGCATTGTAAGTCATTAGCGTTTCCAGGGCTTTGGGGACTCCACGTAGATGTAAATTCCACAAGCGAACAGCATCAAACCCATCGATATCCATGGACTGCCGCTGATGAATTTCAGGAAAGGCCTTCTGAACTTTTTTAAGGCCGCCCTTGTGATCAAGGCGAGCCATCCAATATCTTAGATCTAAATGGGTCTGCCTAAGCTGCAGACCAAACTCGCGACGTAAAAAAGGCAGATCAAAGGTTCCGCCATTAAATGTGACTAAAAGTTCTGCTTCAGCTTGCACGCTTTCAAGGAGGCGGCGTTTTCTTTGGCGGTCATGCTCGATATGCAACTGTCCTTTGAAAAGAACTGAAATTGTCGTTGATTGGCACTGTGGTGGAAATCCTAAACCCGTAGTCTCGATATCAAGATAAGCGATGGCAGCGTTCTTTTGTAAAAATGAAGGAAGAAGCCGCCACATTTCAGCACCCTTAAATTTTGGCTGAAAATATTGAATCTCACCGGACTCATGGGCGGCTTGCGATTCATCAATAGCAAAAGCTAATTTCTTGGCTTTCTGCGGACCAAACAGATCAGATAAATTTAAGGATAAATCATCCCAAGTTTTCAAGCCCTGAGCCCAAAGCTTTTGCTCGGTCTCGGCGCCAATTCCGGGAAGATGGACAAAACTGTTTTGCAGCATCTGCAAAAGCTATCAGCAATCGTCCTAGAAATCTAATGAAAGGGTCTTTAGCGCGGATTTTTTATTTTATACATCAATTGGCAGTTCAGCTCAAAGGGAGTGGACTCGCCGCTTTTAGAGACCAAAAGTATGCCGGGCATAAAACCAGAATCATCCTGAATGATTTTTAAAATTAAATCATCAGACATATAAACAGTATGAGTTTTATTCGTTAGTTCTGAAACACTTTCTTCCAGCCAAGGTGCGGGAGCTCGGCCTGGGGAAATCTTTTCGACGAAAATAACATTCTGATTTTTGGGAGTACGAAAAATATGGGCTTGTATAAGGTCGTTTTGACAAAAATAAAGCGGTGTTGTGTCTGGATTTGAAAAATTGCTAGCGTAGACATTAAAGTTAAAAAATATTGAGATCATCAGCATGATGGCTTTCATTGATTCCTCCATGGAAATGACGAATAAAATAGCAAGATGAATGCCACGCGGCAGGGACATGACCATTTGCATTAGAGGCAGAATATAATGCCAAGTTGAGGCAAATGATCCATTTTGTGAAAGCCTTAGAGGCTTTTTTGAACTCGACATTCGTCTGACATCAGTAAAGGAATTTTTAATGAAAAAAATTTTTGCGGCCAACTGGAAACTTTTTAAAACTCCAACTCAAACCCGAGATTTTTTTAAATTATTTTCTGATGAAGCAAAAAATATTCAAGACCAAATTATTTTCTTCCCGCCCGCAACGTCTTGGGAAGCCGCTGGCCAAAGTTTGAAAAGCAGTCCCATCCAATGGGGCGGACAAAATATTTATAGCGAAGGCCAAGGCGCCTTCACTGGAGAAAATTCGGCGCTGGTGCTGAAAGAACTGGGCGGACAAATAGCCTTGATCGGTCACAGCGAGCGCCGAAAAGTTTTCGGCGAAACTGATACAAGCCTCGCAAAAAAAGTCGCTTACGCCGCATCGCTGGGACTAACTCCCATGTTATGTGTCGGCGAGACTCTGGAAGAGAGAGACCTTGGATTAACTCATACGGTGACAGCGGAGCAATTGAAAAACGGATTAAGTGCTTGCCCCAACGGGTCGAAGGTCATCATCGCTTATGAACCAGTATGGGCGATTGGCACAGGGCGAGTGGCGACTCCTGAGCAAGCTCAAGAAGCGCATGAGAAAATTAAAATTAATTTAAGGGAGTTGGGTTTTGAAGGCACCGCTGTACTGTACGGTGGAAGTGTAAAGCCTGACAATGCCAAGGAGTTATTATCCAAACCTGGCATCGATGGATTTTTAGTGGGCGGCGCTTCATTAGAAGTTAAAAGCTTCCTTGAAATCTGCCGCAGTCATGCTTAAAAAGTAAATTATTTTCGTCCCTCAACAGGTGTGGTTTTTTGTCCATGTTCTAATTTTGTGGAATCAACTTTTTTAAGATCGACTTTGCTAGAAGTGCGAAGTTTCAAAAGTCGTTCCCGTGCCCAATCACAAGTTTTAGCAATATCTTTTTTAACATGATCACTATCAGGGCGAAGCTTATCGCCTTTTTGTCTTGTAAAGGTATTCTGGCTGATTTTTTCTTCATCGCAAAGGCTATGAAAAGAATTTGTGTAATCATTCCAGGCATCGGGATTGGCGTGAATTAACAGAGCTGTATTTTCTAAATTGTTAGGACTTTTTTCAGCTTCTTCCAGGCAGTCACGCGTGGCCGAGCTGCTTTTTGGTTTGCAAAAACCCTTCATGTCGCTCAGACATTGCGCGGCTTTTTCCTTATTTGTCTTAGCATCAATCGGGCAGGAGGCCGCGCCACCAAAAAGCAATGGATTGCAAAGAACCAAAGACTTATCGCAGCCGAAATTATTTGGTGCAATGCCAGTTAACTTTAGATCCTTCGGCAATTTAGACGGAGCTTTGCAGTCTTCTTTCAAAACAAAACCGGCGTACATACACCTAAAAAACTCACCCTCTTTTTTCTTTGGCAACAGGAGAATGGCTTTTTTGTAATCTGCTTCTGCAGCATCCAAGGCGACTTGATTCTTTTTGAGCTCATCACGGGCCACGTTGTAAGCCGTTTCATTGTTGGCGATCAGAGCCGACAGTTTTTTATACTCAGGGCTTCCGACCTTTTCCTTGGCTAAACTTTTATTTAACGAGGCTATTGTGGCTTTCGATAGTTTAAGGGTATTAATAATATTATCAACGTTATCGATATGCTTTTGCTCGTTTGAAAAAGAATTTATTTTTTCCTTCGAAAGTTCGCTGCGGACAGCTTGCCACTTTTTGTAAGTAGAAACGGATAAGCGCTCTTGTGTGATCAAAATAATTCCATACCGAGTTTTTTCAATAAGGTCGGCCGCCCTTTTTAATTCAATTAATTTTTTTTCTGGGTCTTTGACTTGACCCGCTTTCTTCAAGAGCTGCTCAGTGGTCGTCAAATTATTTTCACTCACTGTTGCGAAATGTTCAGAAAAGTCGAACTTTGCGCTGGTCTTGGCGTTGGCCGGTGCTCGGGACAGCGCCATCTCTGCCTGAGCTTTCGCAAAAAACTCAGACCGCTCATCCATTCCAGCCATTACTTTTTGCAATTCTTTAAGGTACTGGAGTTGCTCGTCAGCCGGTAAGGCGCTCCATTCTTGATAGTTCAAAAGAAGTTGTGCTGTCTCTGCCTTGGCTACGCCGGAGCAGACAGAAAGACAAATTCCAATTCCAAGAAATCCCAAAACGACATTTTTCATAAAAAGTCCTTATTGCATGTCCCAACCTTAGAAAGGGGGACTGTGTCCATAATTTATCGGAAAATTCGCAAAAAAATAAACGGCTGATCGGAAACTTCTAAGGCATCAAAAGGACGCAAAAAACGTCGTAATGCGTCAAGTCATTGGTCATATTGTGGTGTGAAAACAACAACTTATATTGGTACGCACTCTTGCACTACTAAAGCCTAAATGAGAGCCTAC
>JAYWDA010000283.1:0-1540 GCA_043780105.1 Pseudobdellovibrionaceae bacterium
GGGGGCTATAAGATGTTTATCAAAGAAACAGACATCGGATTTGAAATCAACTCCCCAGCTTTCTTTTTTTTCTTTGGAAAAAAAGACTCGAGTCTTGAAAATCTGCAAAAAACTTACCCTCAATATCAGTTCCTAAAAATTAAACAAGTTCATGGCAATCAACTGCATGAACATAAAAGTTCTGAAGAACCGCTGGTTGAGGCGGATGGTCATTCCACGCAGCTAAAAAAAGCCGCTATGGTTGTGGCGACCGCTGACTGCGTTCCGGTTCTTATCGTTCATCCTCACTCGATGACCGTCATGGCTGTCCATGCAGGATGGCGAGGCGTCGCCGCAAGAATTATACCACAAGCACTTCAGCAACTGTTTTCTCGCGGTGCTAAGTCAGAGGAAATTTTTGTGATCGTTGGCCCCCATATTCAGCAAAATAGTTTTGAAGTGGACCAAGACGTCTCTTTAAAACTAATGGCTTCGAGCACAAAAATTGATTCATCCTCTCAAGTGTTGATTTCGCGACCGAATTCTAACGCTAAGTTTCTTGTCGACTTAAATGCTATCGTTAAATTACAAGTCTCAGAATTTGAAGTTCCCACAGACCAAATTTTTAATTTACTTTTAGATACATTTTCAGACTTGCGGCTTCATTCTTTTCGACGCGATAAAGAGCAATCGGGACGACAACTCAGTTTTGTGGTTCGAAAATGAGAGCCCATATTTTGCAGCATACCGTCAGCACTACACCTGGTTCGACGATTGAGTGGTTAGAATCAGAAAATATTCCCTTTACTATCACCCAGTTTTTTAACCCTGATCCAATCATCCCATCACTAGATAGCTTTAATCTTCTGATTGTTTGTGGTGGGGAAATGAACGTGGACGAAGAAGATAAATATCCTTGGCTTCGCCTTGAAAAGAAATTTATTAAATCGGCTTTAGAAAAAAATAAAAAAGTAGTTGGCTTGTGTCTGGGTGGACAATTAATGGCCGAAGCTTTAGGGGCTCACGTCGGAAAACACAAAACTTGGGAAGTCGGTTGGTGGCCTGTTGAATTAAATTTGCCAGCATCATTAAAAATCAGTCCTTTAAATATTTTGACGCCCTTTCAATTTCACGGTTATTCCTTTGAAACCCCTGGCGGCGCCCAGTGTTTTGCAAGTTCTAAGGCTTGTGAAAACCAGGCTTTTTTATGGGGCCAAAATGCCATTGGTTTTCAGTTTCATCCAGAAAGCACCAAGGCCTGGGTCCTTGAATGCGCTCAAGAAAAGCTCCCCTCGGGCCCTTTTGTTCAGACTCAGCAGCAGATGATTGATGGCAATCAATACCAAACGGAACTTCAGTGCTGGTATTTCGAAATTCTTAATTCACTTAAGAACTCCTAGCTCATGGTCTATGCAGACCTAAGTTAAGTCCCCTTCAGTCCTTAGTTTCGTGAATGCACAACTGCCTGTACCATGAGGTATGGCTATTATTTTTATCCTCACAATGATTTTTAACCAAAGCGTCTTGGCTAGTGAATTTGAAGTGATTCCACTGAATCCAA
>JAYWDA010000284.1:0-5089 GCA_043780105.1 Pseudobdellovibrionaceae bacterium
CCGAGGCAAAATCCATACTGCGTAGGCCGCTTTTTATTATTGAACCAACGCCTTCATTTTGTCATGGGCTAGGTTCAATTGAGTTCGATCTGGCGCGGCACCTTGCGCAAAATCTGGGCGTCCGCCGCCTTTTCCACCCATGATCGAAGCTACTTCTTTCAGTAATTCTCCGGCTTTGTAAAAAAGTGTAAGGTCTTTTGAAACACTCACGATGATGGGATGGCTGCCTTGCCCGGTCCCCACAACGATAACAATTCCGGACTGGATTTTGTTTTTCAGTTGATCTGTGATTTGCGCTAAGACGTCGCGATCTTCAACTGCGAGATCGGCAAAAACCATTCGAGCTTTGTCGCCACCTTTGCTTGTAAAGGACAAAGCGTTTGCCAAAAGGTCATCAAGATTAATCTGGGAACCTTTTAGCTGCTTGATTTCGCGTTCCAGTTTTTTCAGTTCTTCTTTTTTAAACTCGATCCAAGTTGATAAATTCTGTCCAGCTTGAACGCCCGCAATCTCACGAGCCCGTAAATTTT
Organism: Pseudobdellovibrionaceae bacterium; assembly: GCA_043780105.1. GTDB lineage: Bacteria > Bdellovibrionota > Bdellovibrionia > Bdellovibrionales > Bdellovibrionaceae > JAYWDA01. The sequence goes on from JAYWDA010000284.1 coordinate 531, forward strand.
CATCAATATTTTCAAAGGCATATTTTATCGCGATATCGCCAGCAATGGCTTCGATACGACGAACACCGGCGCTGACGCCACTTTCAGATTGAATTTTAAAAAGTCTTATTTCCGCTGTGTTTTGAATATGAGTTCCGCCGCAAAGCTCAGTTGAAAAATCGCCCATCTTTAGGACGCGAACATCATCGCCATACTTTTCGCCGAATAAAGCCATGGCGCCAGCGGCAATGGCCTCTTTGTGCTTCATTTGCGAGGTCTGAACATCCGTCGCAAGACTGATTTGCTCATTAACAAGCGTTTCAACTTTTTGAATTTCTTCGCGGTTCATTGGTTTGTTATGAGTAAAATCAAAGCGCAAGCGCTGCGGATCCACAATCGAGCCCGCTTGGGTGACATGAGTTCCTAAAACTTTTCGAAGCGCCGCATGCATCAGATGAGTCGCACTGTGATGAGCCATCGTATTTTTGCGAGCCATTTCGTGCACGCGAGCATGAACAGAGTCTTTAGTTTTTAAAATGCCTTTAGCAATCTCAACGTGATGAATAAAGATATCATGATTTTTAGTGGTGTTCGTGACACGAGTTTCACTGTGTGAGGTTGATAAAAGCCCAAGGTCGCCAACTTGTCCGCCACCTTCAGCATAAAAAGGCGTGCGATCTAAAACGACAAAACCATTTTCGCCCTCTTGCAATTGCGGGACAATCTCTTTGCCGTTAGAAAGAAACAGCACCTGCGAAGAAGCTAGGAGGGCATCATAGCCTGTAAATTGAGTCGATTTATTTTGTCCAAAAGCTTTTTGTGCCAGTTGAATCAGATGGCTTTCGTCTGCTTGCAGGCCTTTGCCTTTCCAGCTGGCTTTGGCTTTCGTGCGAGCCGCCTCCATTTCCTTTTCAACAGCCGCTTCATCAAAAGTCAGACCCTTTTCTTCAGCAATTAGGCGAGTTAAATCAATTGGAAATCCGTAAGTATCATAAAGCCTGAAGACCACTTCGCCAGACAAAGTTTTTTGGCCTTTGTCTTTGGCTTTTTGTAAGGCCTCATTCAGAATTTGCGTGCCCTGATCTAAGGTTTGAAGGAATCGACTTTCTTCGTCTTTCACTGTGGAAAGAATATGAGTGCGGCGTTCCGTCAGCTCGGGGTAGATGGGTCCCATCAGGTCAATCATCGCAGCCACCATATCTGGAAGGATGGATTGGCTTTCGGTTAATTTTCTTCCGTATCTTAAAGCCCGTCTTAGAATTCTTCGAAGGACATAGCCGCGGCCTTCATTGCTGGGGAGGGCCCCATCAGCAATTAAAAATCCGGTGCTGCGACAGTGGTCTGCTAAAACTCGCAGAGCCGCCAAATTTTCTTTTGTTTGCGCAACATTTTTTCCGTTGATTTCTTTGGCTTGTGGTTGGTTGCGGCTTTCCTCTTCAATGGCTAAAATCTGGTCGAAGTTCCAACCCATTTTTTTACAAGTCACATCAATCATTGGTCGAAACAAATCAGTATCATAATTATTGAAACGTCCTTGAAGGGCAGCAACGACACGCTCAAGTCCTGAGCCCGTATCCACAGATGGTTTTGGCAAAGGCTCTAACTGCCCAGGGGCTTTTTCAAAATACTGCATGAAAACCAGATTCCAAATTTCAATAAAGCGATCTTCTCCGGCTTCAATGCCTTTGAAGGGATCAGAAATTTTTCCGGCTTTGGGTCCATGATCGTAGAAAATTTCAGAACAAGGGCCGCACGGTCCGGTGTCACCCATACGCCAGAAATTATCTTTTTCGCCGAATCTAAAAATGCGATCCTTAGGAACGCCTTCTTGCTTGTGCCAAATATCGGCGGCTTCGTCGTCAGTTTCAAAAACGGTGACGTAGAGTTTTTCTTTCGGGATCCCAAGCTCTTTGGTTAAAAATTCCCAGGCAAAGTGGATGGCCTCTTTTTTAAAATAATCACCGAACGAAAAATTTCCCAGCATTTCAAAAAAAGTATGATGACGGGCTGTAAAACCAACGTTTTCCAAATCGTTATGTTTTCCACCGGCGCGCACACATTTTTGCGAGCTGACAGCGCGTTTGTAATCTCGGTGTTCGACACCTAAGAAAACATTTTTAAATTGGTTCATGCCTGCGTTGGCAAATAATAAAGTCGGATCATTTTCTGGAATTAAAGACGAGCTTGCGACGATCGCATGACCTTGTTTTTTAAAATAATTAATAAAGGAATTTCGAACTTCAGTGCTTTTCATTCATGACCTTTCCGATCGTGTCTTCTTCAAATCCGTGCCGTCCTAAAAACCGAATTATTTTATCGGGATTTGCTGCAGGTTTATTTTTAATAAGATGTCGTGCTTTTTCAAGCTCCACTTCGGGATCGGCTGGCAAAAGCGGCAAAGCTTTGGAGGCAAGGACTTGATGGATCCACTCAATGCCTTTCAGTTTTAAATTCAGCTGCTCGGTGATTTTTTCAGACAGCTCTTGCGGTGATTTTAGCCAATGATGTTCTTTCGCCCATTGAAGGGCGGTTTGAATCTCTGCCAGCGAAAATTTGTTCAAGAGTTTTTCAGACAGTTCTTTTTCTGAATAATCTTTTCGAGCCAGCATTCGCAGCAAACTTTTTTGAACTAAAGACGTCTCGGACATAGGATTATGTCATAGCTGTTTTTTAGTGAAGGGTCATGGCACGGAAATTTATATACGTGGCGTTATTGCGAGGGAATTGGCCCATGAATTTTTGCAGCCTGAATGGACTTTCTGTGGCTTAATTCTGAGATGCGGGAATTTTTACTTCGATCAGCAACGTTATTTGGAGTCGGAAAAGCGGCAAAAGCGCCAGGCACCTGGGGCACTTTAGCGACCATTCCTGTGGTTTTATTTTTGTCTTATTTGGGACCTCTGATTTACATGGCCACGGTTTTTTTGATGCTGCCATTATCAATTGTTGCGGCTGAATTGTATGAGAAGCAGTCGGGCTCGCATGACGCAAAAGAGATCGTCATTGATGAGATGGTCGGTTTTATGATCACGATGACTTGGATGCCGCAAACTTGGCAGGCCTATCTTGCAGGTTTTTGTTTATTTCGATTTTTGGATATTTTAAAGCCTCCGCCGATTCGCTATTTTGATCGCAAAGTTCCTGGCGGATTAGGAGTTGTGCTTGATGATGTGGTGGCTGGAATAATTGCCAATGTTTTTTTGCAGTTGATCTATTCTCAAACTCCTTGGCTGGGAATGCAGAATATCGTTTTTAGCTAAGCTCTGTGGGGCTTGCCGCCCTAATGCAATGTTTCATTCTTTATTTCCCAGTTGTTACACTGCTTTTATTGTTGGACCTTGGTCTTGCAAATTTAAAAGGCTGAAACGTGTTGACAAAATCTGGAATGTACACAAAATTTACAGGTAAGCTTCTGGCTTGCATCAAGGTTCTCCGGCATCAAAAAATGACGGTGGGTTTTGCTGAAAGCTGCACCGGCGGACGGCTCTCAGCCTTATGGACTGAGACGGCGGGAGTCTCTGATGTGTTCTTAGGATCCATCATCAGTTACTCGAACCAGGTGAAGGAAGATCTTTTAGGAGTTCAGTTGAACGACCTAAAGATTCACGGAGCGGTCAGTGCTGAGGTGGCTGGACAAATGGCCAGAGGCGCTCGGCAGAGCTTAAAGGTGGATTGGGCGGTTTCGATCACGGGCATTGCAGGTCCGAGCGGTGGAAGTGCCCAGAAGCCGGTAGGCACTGTGTGGTTTGGAATCGTTGGTCCCAAGGTTGAAGAGACCTACCAGCAGAAGTTTTCAGGCGACCGGGTGGAGATTCAGAACTTAGCAGCTGAATTTGCAACGACCTGGCTGGCTGAAAAGTTAGAAAGTTTAAAGGATTAATATTTAACAAGTAATTAAAGGGCTGACGGTTTACTGCCAGCTCAACCAACTAAAGAGGTACGAAGATGGCAACAGTTAACGATAGTAAGGCTCAAGCTGAAAAACTAAAAGCACTTGAGCTTGCGGTGGGCACAATTGAAAAACAATTCGGCAAAGGTTCGATCATGCGTTTAGGCACTGCCGACAACATGATTAAAGATGTTGAAGCCATTCCAACAGGTTCTTTAAGCTTAGATATAGCTTTGGGAATTGGTGGACTACCTCGCGGTCGAATCGTTGAAATCTACGGTCCTGAGTCTTCAGGTAAAACAACAATTGCTCTGTCAGTCAGTGCGCAAGCTCAGAAATTGGGCGGCGTTGTGGCTTACGTCGATGCGGAACATGCTCTAGATATTTCTTACGCTCGTAAATTAGGCGTTAAGTCGGAAGATCTTTTGATCTCTCAACCAGACACTGGTGAACAAGCTTTAGAAATCGTTGAGACCTTGGTTCGCTCTGGCGCCATTGACGTGATCGTGATCGATTCCGTTGCGGCGTTGGTTCCTCGCGCTGAGATCGAAGGCGATATGGGTGACAGTCATATGGGTTTACAAGCTCGATTGATGTCGCAAGCTTTAAGAAAATTAACAGCCGCGATCAATCGTTCGAACACAATTGTTATTTTCATCAACCAAATCCGTATGAAAATCGGTGTGATGTT
>JAYWDA010000285.1:0-1900 GCA_043780105.1 Pseudobdellovibrionaceae bacterium
TGCTCGGCATCTCCGTAAACTGACGCCGAAGATGAAAAAATAATTTTCTTAACCTTCGATTTTTCGCAAGCCTTTAAAATCTGTAATGTTCCCATCACATTATTTTCGTAATATTCTATAGGCTCTTCGACACTTTCAGGCACGACAGATTTTGCGGCAAAATGCATGACTGAATCAATTTTATAATCTTTCATGACCCGAGTCAGAAGCTCTCCGTCACGGATATCACCAAATATAAAGTTGGCTTCTTTAGGGAGGGCGGCTTTAACCCCTGTGGATAAATTGTCGTAAATTAAAACGCGTTCCCCTTGTTCAAGCAAGCGATGCGCGGCATGTGAACCAATGTAACCAGCACCGCCGGTAACAAGAACACTCATAGCAGCACCGGAGCGAGCCACTTTTCGCTTTCTTCATCCGTCCAGCCGCGCTTTGAAGCCAGCCAATTTTTCTGATCTTTTTGAATTTTTCCAACATGAAAATATCTGGATTCTGGATGATTAAAATAAAACCCGCTGACAGAACTTCCGGGCGTCATCGAAAGATTTTCGGTCAATCGAATGCCAATATGTTTTTCTACGTCCATCAGCTGCCAAAGAGTGATTTTTGCTGTGTGATCGGGACAAGCTGGATATCCAGGTGCTGGTCTAATTCCCCGATATTTTTCAGCGATCAGATCTTCTGTTTTTAAATCTTCTGACAGGCCAAAACCAAACATCTGACGATACTTTAGATGTGTCTGTTCAGCCAAAGCTTCAGCCAGCCTGTCGCCAATGGCTTTAACTAAAATACTTGAATAGTCGTCATTTTTTTTTACATAGCTTTCAGCTAATGTTTCAACTTCAGCACCAGCCGTGACCGCAAAACCACCAAGATAATCTTCACGCCCTGAATCGACGGGCGCAATAAAATCAGACAAGCTATAATGAATACCTTCAACGGCTTCTTTGAGCCGCTGCTGACGGAGGAAATAAACACTTTTTAAATATTTATTAGAGTCGTCCATCAGCTTTATTTCTTCATGCAATGACTGTGCTTTCCAAATTCCAATCAGCGCTTTTGGTGTGAATAGATTTTTTTGAATAATTTCCTGAAGTAAAGTTTGGGCGTCGTTAAAAAGTGTCTTAGCTTCAATCCCGTACTTTGGATGTTCAAAAATTTTAGGATAAAGACCTTTCATTTCCCAGGTCCAAAAAAACGGCGACCAATCAATAAATTCAGCTAGTTCTTTTAAATTCACTGGGATTTCAATCACGCCCGTCTTTGTGGGTTTTGCAATATCGACAGTTTTCCAATCACAGCGAAATTTCTTTTGCCTTGATTCTTCTAGGCTGACAAATTGGGAAGCATCTTCTGCTGACTTTAAATAATGTTCTCTGGTCGCTAAGGATAGCTTTTTGTACTCCACTAAATTTTCTTTTTTCTGCGACCCTAAAAGTTTATTGCACACTTCAACAACAAGCGAAGCATCGCCAACATGAACTACGGGTCCTGCATAGTGGGGATCAATTTTAACAGCCGTGTGGACTCGGGATGTTGTGGCGCCACCAATTAAAATAGGCACTGTAAAGCCTTGGCGTTGAAATTCTTTAGCATTAAAAATCATTTCCTCTAAGGAAGGTGTAATCAAGCCGCTAAGGCCGACTAAGTCCGCATTATGCTCTTGCGCCTTTCGGATGATTTCTTGGCAAGATACCATGACGCCTAGGTCGATGACCTTATATCCGTTGCAGGCAAGGACGACTCCCACGATATTTTTTCCGATATCGTGAACATCCCCCTTAACAGTGGCGATCACAAAAACACCTTGGTTTTTTCCTACATTTTTCTTTTTTTCTTCTTCCATAAAGGGCTCAAGAACGGCCACGGCTTTTTTCATCACCCGGGCGCTTTTCACCACCTG
>JAYWDA010000286.1:0-1849 GCA_043780105.1 Pseudobdellovibrionaceae bacterium
GCAGTATGATCACGGCGGGAGCCAGTCATCTCACCTGCCAGCGCAAAGGTTCCAGTTGTTGGATCGTAGATTTCGACGGTTCTGGTCGGCACTCCGTCTCCCCCCCCTGCAATCAACACTTTGCCATTATTTAAAAGAGTTGCAGTATGACCAATGCGCTCTTTAGTCATCTCGCCTGTTATTGTAAAAGCTCCAGTTGTCGGATCGTAGACTTCAGCACTTTTAAAGAACTGACCGTTGAAATTTCTTCCACCGGTAATCAATACTTTGCCATTATTAAGTAAAGTTGCGGTATGCCCACTACGAGGTTCTATCATGCCATCAAGTCCAGTAGCGGAACCAGATGCTGGATCATAGATTTCAGCAAATTTTTTTTGATCCAGTTCGCTGCCGCCCACGATCAATATTTTGCCGTTACTTAGAACAGTGGCTGTATGACCAGCACGCGCTATTGTTAAAAAGTGTGATTGTTCGCTTTTGAGTAAGGTAGAGTTTTTATTTGTTACCGGAAGATTTTGGTCGCCTACGCTGCATCCAGCAATAACTGTAGCTAGTAATAAAATTGATGCGTGCTTGAGAATATTAAACATGAAACCACCTTACTTATTTAATAAGCACAGTTATACGTTTTTTTGAAATTATTTTCACTTGTAATTATCTATACAGTAAAAAAATCCTGTCTAACTTCTGATCAAAACCAAATCCATCTGCCGCCGCCGCGAACCAATCAACAGGAGCCTTTTGGCCCACTTAAAGTAGCCAGTGGACCCTATTAGACTTGAAGACCAGAAGTCTCGCTAATCAAGGCACCTTGATCCATATCAGTAGATCCCTTCACCTCTGGCACCGGTGGCATCCACATAAAAAGAAGAGGTTTTGGCATCAGCCTGACCCCGAGGTGCCTAGCTTCACTAATTAGGTGGGGCGTATCGAAATCATTTGTGCACAAGACACAATCAGACCGGCGGCCGTGAGCAGCGATTAAGTCGGTACCTAGTTGACCGCCGCCCAATCGATAATCGACAATGGCAGTCATTCTTTGAGTTGAAGCTTCATTTAGCACCCTCACGCCATCTGCATAAGTGTGAACGGCTTTATGGAGATTAATCCCAACCATCCGCATTCCGAGGATGATTGTGGGGTCATCGTCGATGGCAACCGCATCTTTTATATAGCCAGGACCTACAAATTGAACGCCCGTCTGGATTTTTGGTAGGTTTATAATAAAGCGCGTACCCTTGGCACGTGGCTCAATTTCAATTTTTCCGTCCCATTCTTCAATTATTTTTTTTGCAGAGTATAAGCTTAAACCCATTCCGTTCATTTTTCCGAAGGAAGCCCCTTTGTCGAAAAGTTTTGGCAAAGTAGCAGGGTCAATCCCACACCCGTCATCTTCAATAATTAGCTGGCAGGTTCCAGCATCACCCTTCACTAGTAATTGAATACTTCCAGACGCGCCGACAGCCTCCAAAGCATTGTCAAGAAGGTTCATGACGACCTTTTGGAATGTATCTCTAGCAATCATGACTGGGGACAGGTTTTTATGATCAAATACACAATTAAACCGAAGACCTCCTTTTCCCTTTATTTTACTAGCGAAGCTAAAAATAGAATTCTGAATGATCTCCTCAAGAATTGAAAACTTGAGCGCTTCTTTTTTCGAATCAATTTCATTTAGGTCTTCAACCAAGATTCTTATTTTTTTGATCGCAGAATTAAGCGTCTTTGCAGCTAGTTCATCGTTTTTTAAAACATCTTCTATACTTTGCAAAGCTGTCAGCGGTGATCTTAAATCGTGTCTGATTGATCTCAGTTTTTCGGCAAAAGCACTGGACTTCTCAAGATCGAT
>JAYWDA010000287.1:0-3673 GCA_043780105.1 Pseudobdellovibrionaceae bacterium
GCCGTAGACAGTTTAAAGCGTCCAGAGGGCTTAAAAACTCATTCCAAGCTGGCAGGAAAATGGCACCGCCTGTGGTCAAATGAAACTATCTTTGCTGCCCTCCCTTTGGATTATTTTCGGTGCCTTACCGAGCTTTGCCTTTCAACTGAAAGAGCAGCCGTCGATTCAATTTGAATTACAGAATGCGGACTTGATCAAAGGCGATATTCCTATTTCTTTTCAATTTGTCTCAAACATGCCAAATCAAGGTTTGCTGAAACCATTTGAAAATATTCTGGCGTCGGACAATTTATCGCAAGTGGCCGATGCTAATAAATCAGGCGTTCGAAAAATTCTGTTGGTCAAATCAGCTTTTCGTTTGAATAAATCCATCGATGATATCAAGCAGATGCAGCTGCATAAAATTGCAAGTCTTCAAAAAGATGTTGGTTTTGAATTCGATCAAAGCTGCCCGAATCGTTGCGAGATTTCTGAAAAAGTTCGTTATTTGTTATTTTCCATCACTGTTCAAGCCAATCTTGAAGTGCAGTTTTATTCTTTAGCTGAAGCTTCTGACGAAACTAAAAGCCTACTAAAAGGTTTAGGCGCAGAAGAAGCGGCCTATGAACTTCGCTTGCTAGGACGAAGATGGTCTAATATTTTTACGGTCTCGCAATCGATCAGCTATTTTATTCCTAGAGATTCCAAAACCACAGACGTTGTGACTTACCAAATCATGAGCATCAAAGACGCTTCATACGGAAAGCTTCCAAACTTGGATGGTATTGTTAAATCAGTGATAAAAAATCAAACTCAGAAATTAATTGAATTTTTTAGAAGTTCTGCCGCCGGCACTGGCAGCCGTGGCCCGGCCGCAGCGGGCTATGATCAGAATCTTTACGAACAATCTAACTACTTACTAGATGATCCTGCTGGCGATGATGCTTTGGTGATTCGCGCCAGTAAAGTTCCAAAAAATATTTTCAGTTTCTTAAAAAAAAAGTCTGCGGGCCAAAACCCCCATGAACTCGACGATTGGGCTCCCGATGAGTCTGAATTAAAAGATATCTCAAACTTGCCGTTTAAAAACTTATCCGATTCTTCACAGCCAAGCTTCCAGGGTCGTGATAATCCACTTAAAGTTCAAGAACTGACAACTGCATTTGGGCAAATCATCAAAGAAGAATATCTAAATCATCATTTGCAGCCAAAGTTTGGCCAGATCCATCGATGGTCGACCGACAATTCTCAAAAACAAATTACTTCTAGTTATGTCATGGGCTTCGATAAAGTTTTTATTGCTCTCAGCCTGGGCTTTACAAATCGCTTTATGAAAACCGACCGCGAGCCTGAATTAAAAACTTGGATGCTGGCGCAAGCCTACAGCTCGATCACCCTACCCACTTTATTTTGGCAAAGTTATGTGCTGAACAAGGGCGATGTCTATTTAACACTTTTAACCATTGAAAATGTTCTGGCTTCGAACTGGCGTTTTCCAGGTCGGGAAAATATGCCTTTAACGAAAAGACTTAAACCCATTGCCAGCGGCTACAATTATGATTCTGACCGCTACGGCACTTGGTACCATTTATTTGGCATGATGCTTTTTGGATATATTAAAAGCGGCACGACGGCGAACATGGTCGGTCGAGTGGAAGCTCTGGGTTCCAATGTGATGTCAGGATTTAATGTGGATAAAACTCAGAAGCAGTGGATGAATAAACAAGGCGGTTTTGTTGGACAAAACTTAAAGCGGATGATTTTAACAGGCTCATGGAACCAAATATCTTTGAATCCAGAAAATTTATCTGAAGACCGTTATCTGAACCGAACTGAAGATTTCCGAGATCGATTGTCTTACAATTTATCATCAGAAGTAAAGGCAGAAGCTTGGGGTCAGCTACAGACATTGGAAACTTTGCGACTGACAAGTTTCCAGAAATCCCTTTCAAAATGTCAGATCGATCTCATTTTTGATAATGGCCAAGGTTTTGATTCAAGAAATAAAACCAGTTTTCAGCAGCAGGATTTGATCGCAGGGCAGACTTTGATTCTGCCGTTCAGCAAAAATCCCGTGAAAGCCATCCGTATCTTTGTTCAAGATTGTCAAAATTCAGAAAAGTCTTTTGTGTTGGAAACGATTCTTTAGGAGGATCCTTTGAAAACAAATCTTTTAGCAACTTTGGTTTTAAGTCTGATCGCTTTGAATGCGACAGCTGATGTTTTAAAAGATGTGTCGGCCAAAGTGGTGATTCGCAAAATCTCTGCTTCAGATGGCAAAATCACTGAAGTTTGTAGAAAAACTATTTCATCTCCGGTGTTTCAAATTTTAGAAAAGATGCCGATGGCAACCCTGCCCTTTGCACCCGTCAAGTGCACCATGATGATGGGATTTATTCCGCTGACAATCTCGGTCACTCCAAATATCTTAGAAGCCAATGTTCCAGCTGATTCAAAAGACCTTATGCTAGGTGATTTAGGCGGCGGTGTTGTCACTTATGTCGGTGGAACTTTAACTGTTGAGGCGGCCGATTTACCGGCAATGACAATTGATCAAATACAAACTTTAAAGTTGATGCAAGCGCCGATCATGAATGGCTCTAGCCTGGTCGGAGCGATGCCGTCGAAAGTTTTTATTACGATGATGCCTATTGCAAACAAGGGTAAAAAGGTCGATCAATTCACTGCGACGTTACTTATTGAAAGCAGAGAATAGGAAAGTCAGAATTATTGCCAAGGGTACAACACGGTGGACCCGCCACTCTGGCCATACATAATTCCCATTGATGCAGTTCCAAAAGTAGCCGGGGCGGCTCGCTGGACACCACTTGAAGTTAAACTATACAGCGTGCCATTGAACTGCCTGCAGTTTCCTGTAGTAAAGATATTACATATATTCGAACAAACATTATTCGAAGCGTTGCAGTTCTGTAAAAGCCCGCTAGTTGTCACTTGCTCATAAAAAGTAGTAGTTGCACCAAAGGCCAACGTGGCAGTTACGTTGACGGTCCGTTGTCCACCGAAAACAGCAGGATAATCACTTAGTTTAATCAAGCCACCCACCGAAGACGGACCATTCGCAGATAAACACGCGGTGATTTTTTTCGTGGCAGGCCCCGTAGGAACCGTTGCGATGGTTTTCTTCAGTACAATCGGACTTGGTTGCCTGATTGAACCTGTAAACGACACCGTTAAATCGGCAAGATATAAATCTGCGGCACCAGTGGTTTGAAAATTTCCGACGGTGATTCCACTCACCATCAGCAAATTCGCCATTGGCGAAGGGGCGACACCTGTTGCAATTAAAACTGGAGCATTGGCGGCAGCACTTGCATGCATCTTATCCAACTTAATCGATGTCGCAGCCAGAGTCGCTGGATTGGTCGAGTCGATCGTGTAGGGCTGCGCCCCTGCGGTCCAAACGCTGGGGTTTGCAAGCTCGGCAGAACAAGCGACACCATCGGCAAGAGACGCAATAAGCAGTTTTTCTGTATCTAACTTTGCCAGTGTCTCAGTAAGCGCGCGGACTTCTCTGGATGAGGATGCCATGTAGGAAGTCATTCCTGAAATCACGACGGCCAAAATACCGAGGGAAACAAGGACTTCGACTAAAGACATTCCCGAATCAGATCTAATTCTAAAACCAAGGCCGGATGAGTCTGACAAAGCTGCCCCTACAAATTGAGGTTTACTG
>JAYWDA010000288.1:0-1982 GCA_043780105.1 Pseudobdellovibrionaceae bacterium
TGGAATTTCTAGAGACAGCTTGAAATCACATGCTAAATTTATTGAAAAATTTGATTTTAAATTTGAACTCTTAGCCGATGAAAAAGAAGAACTTTGTCAGCTCTTTGACGTGATCAAAGAAAAAAATATGTACGGTAAAAAAGTGATGGGCATTGAACGAAGTACGTTTATCATTGATGAAAATCAAAAACTTGTCGGCGAGTTCAGAAAAATTAAAGCCGCAGGACATGCGGCTGAAATACTAAAATTCATTAGAGGCCTTGGTTAGAAACCGTTGACTGACGCCGATTTAATTTGTCGGCGGCTCGTCGTCTGAACACCACTGCGTCGCTGAAAATCCACCTTGGCAAGCTCGAACCCAGCGCTGCTCCCAATCCCCTGTGTTTGGATTCCGGCAAGTCACGGCTGACTCCTTAGACCATTCCGTGCAATTCGACGAAAGGTTGTTGGGATTCGTTTCTCTTGAAACGCAAATGCTCTCGTTCCCACAACTGCTTGAGCCCGATCGATATCCACAAGGCTCTAAGCATTGTCGCTCCCACATTTCAGCCGTATTACCAGCAAAAATACAGCTCACTCCGCGAGTCCTTGTCCAATCCGTACAAGAACTTTGAGCCTGGGCTAACGACCCGAAAAAAAGCAAACCCAACAATAACAGTTTCATAAAGAACCCCACAGTTTGTGAGTGGGAATATAATAAAAGATACCGCGTATAGGCAACCCTTAAATGAACCTCAGCGGATAAGACGATATACGCACAATTCGCAACGCCAATTGCAAATAGATCGGACTCAAGGCTTCATTGAAGTTCCGGGTTGTTTTTAAAAATTTTGCAAAAGGCGACCCCTAACCAATTATAAAGAGGAAATACTTTATGGTAAAAAAAACCCGATTTGTCTTGTCTGGTCTGATGGCTTTAAGCAGTCTCATTTTTGTAGCCTGTGCTTCTGACGTCAAAAAAGGTGATATCCCTTCCACCGCAAATCCCCGCGAAGAAATTTCCCGGCTGAGCGCTGATCTGGATACAGCGGTTTCAAAAAATATTGACGTTTTAGCTGCTAGCGAATTTAAAAAAAGCTTAAAATCATGGGAAGAAGCAAAATCCGATTTGGCTCAATCCAAGAAACAGGAAGAGATCTTAAATGATCTACGAACAAGCCGTAGCTTTTTAGCAAAAGCTTACAGCACATCTGAAAACCGTGAAGCCAAGGCCTCGGGTTTGTTTGAATCTCGTCAAGAGGCGCTAAAGGCTGGAGTTTTAACCCACTCTGACTTAAAAAAAGACATGCAAGAATTAGATTCGGATGTCAGTGCCGACGCAGATCATTTGGCCACGATCAGTGCTGATAAATTAGCCAAATTACAAACTCGTTATATTGATCTTGAGCGCAGGTCAGTGATTTTAAATCAGCTTGGAAAAGCCCAAGCGATGGTCAACGGCGGCCAAAAAGAGGGCGCCTCTAAAAAAGCTCCGATCACTTTGAAAAAAGCTGAGTTATCTTTAAAAACAGCTCAGTCCGTTATCTCGACCAATGTTCGAAATCCTGAAGGCTTTCAAGCAGCCGTCAAAGAAGCCAATAGCGATGCCACGTTATTAGGGGAAGTGATGACCACCATTTCACAAAATGGAAAAAATTTATCAGAGCCTGCTGCTCTGAAATTGGTTTCACAAAATCGTCAGATCAAAAGCTTAAAAACTGATCTTTCGGATGCTGCGGCCACTGGTGTTGCGACTGAAACTGCATTAGAAAATAAAAATCAACTTCTCAGTTCAGAGCTTGCGACAAAAGACGCTGACTTAACTTCGGCTAAAGCCCATGTTGAACTTCAGCGTACGATTGAAAAAGCCCGGAGTGAGTTCAGCCCTGAAGAAGCCGAAGCTTACCAGCAAGGAAATAATCTTGTGATTCGCTTAAAAAAGATTAATTTCGCTAGCGGCAGATCCGATTTACCAGCTCAATCAATGTCTACTTTGGCGAAAG
>JAYWDA010000289.1:0-3548 GCA_043780105.1 Pseudobdellovibrionaceae bacterium
TTTTTCCTCGCTCTAAAACGACGGCCGAAAAATCTAATGGCTCGATGCTTGCTGGAGCTCGAAGACTTAATCCCAAATCATACATTTTGTCTGACTTATTTAATTTTCCTTTTGGAATTTCACCAGCAACAGTTTGTTCAAGATCTTTCATTTGATGTTGCAAAAGGCTCACTCTAAATTCAGAGTCATTCAGTTTTTCATTTAAGACTTGGACATCTCTTTTAAGCTCCCAGCCCGAATTGAAATGGCCTGCGAATTCCCCGTAGGACCATAATATTCCGGTGGTCAGGGTCAGGCAAAAAATAATAAAAACTTGATTCCACGAGCGCATACCGACAGATCGGTTTTTGACTTACAAAAATTGAGTGAAAATACCTTTTTTTTCTTATAATGAGACATTTTTTAAAAAGATTCCTAGTCCTAGCAGCCCCAGGTCCGCAGCTTCAAGACTTCGGTCTAGGTATTTCCTGGGGACTTTTGGATTGTGCACTAGGAATTTTGATCGCTTCAATATCAATAACGCGAGCGTCCCGTTCAAATGGAGGTTCAGCACCAGAACCAAATGAAAAACTTTTCGCCAATATTTTGCGACCCAGCCAATTCCTAAAAGTAAAAACAATTAAAAACCGAGTGGGAGGAAAAATTAGAAACAAAGCTAACAGGCGCGCGATAAGACTAGGAATAAGCATCAGCAGACTTCCGATAAAACCTGCCATCAACCTTAAAAGCGGCTGATCAGGCGCATGCCCTGAGGCCATTTGCTTTTGGAAGCTTGCCCAGTTCATTTGATTTTCAAAAATCACTAGTGGCAAACCAAAAATTGTCGGCACAAAATAAATAAGAAGAGTGGTCCAAAAACCGACCCATTCGGTGAGCCATGAACCTAAGATAATTTCTAAAATCAGGAAAATAAGGAAATAAATCTTCACATGGATTCAGGGGCTTCGATATTCAAAATCTTTAGACCCTGCTCAAGAATTTTTTCTGTGGCAGCAACCAGGCAAACTCTTGAAGTTTGCAGATCAGTCTCAGCTCCTAAAATCCGACAGTGATGATAGAACTGACTAAAGTGAGCGCAAAGCTCCAGCAGATATTGGGCTAAAATATTGGGCTTAAATTGTCTAAATCCCGCTTCTAAAACTTCAGGAAATCTTAAAAGGGAAAATATTAATTTTTGTTCCTCGGTCGTTGCCATAAGGACCGGTGGTTTTGCGGCCATTTCGCCAGCGTATTTCTTCAAAATACTTTTACACCTCACTGAGGTGTACTGCACATAGGGACCACTGTCCCCTTCCGTACTGACAATTCGCTCCCAATCAAATTCCACATCTTTAATTCGGTCGGTCATCAAATCATTAAAAAAGACGGCCCCGACAGCGACTTTTTGAACAACATCTTTTTTATTTTCAAGGTTAGGATTTTTTGCATCCACCATTTGACCGACAAGTTCGATCGCTTGATTAAGAACATCTTCCATAAAAACGACTTTACCTGAACGCGATGACATTTTTCCATCTTTGAAGCGGTACCTTCCAAAGACAATATGGTGGCATTTTTCGGCCCAAGCATAGCCAAGCTTTTTGAGGACACCAAAAACCTGTTTAAAGTGCAGAATCTGCTCAACGCCCACAACATATAAAATAAGATCTGCTTTTTGAATTTCACGTCGATAGATCGCTGCCGCTAAATCGCGAGTGGCATAAATCGAAGCACCGTCGCTTTTTTTAATCAAGCAGGGCGGCATGTTATCTTTTTCGTCAAAAAATACTACTTGGGCGCCGTCACTGTCTTTTAAAAGGTGGGCTTTTTCTAATCGCTGAATCACATCTGCCATTTTATCATTGTAAAAAGATTCACCCAAAACAACATCGTGCTTGATATTCATGATTTTATAAAGACGATTAAAATCTGTCATCGAATAATCAATCATCATTTTCCAAAGGGCCGTGATTTTTTCGTCGCCTTGCTCAAGTCGTTTAAAAACCGCAGCGCCCGCCTCTTCTAACTCAGGTCTTTTTTCGGCCTCTTCATGAAATCGCACGTAAAGCTTGAGGAGTGATTCGATGGTGTTGACTGAATAGTCGTACTCTTGACCCCATTCCATATAGGCCCAGCAGAGCTTTCCAAATTGTGTTCCCCAATCGCCAATATGATTAACGCCAATCACCTTAAACCCTTGGGAAGCTGCTAAGTTTCGAATCGCCTGACCGACGATCGTTGCGCGCATATGTCCAATGTGCATGGGCTTAGCAACGTTGGGCGAAGAATAATCCACAACCACGGTCTGGCCTCGCCCGCTAGTGCCCTGATAATAATCCGCGTTTTCCAACGACGTAAATAAAAGTCGGCTTATATATTCAGGAGTGAGGGTGAAGTTCAAAAATCCACCCACCGGCTTAACTTGCAAAATGAAGTCAAGTGGCTTTTTAGAAAACTTTTGAGCTAATTCCTGACACCACTCGATAGGATTTCTTTTTAATTTTTTTGCTAGTCCAAAAAGTGGGAGCGCTAGGTGCCCATGGTCATAAAGCTTTGGAATCTCAAGAAGGTTATATATTTCAGGAGCATCGATCTGACATTCGATAGAAAGGAGCTGAGCCAAATCTAATTTTGCTTTTGAAATCATCCTGGGACGTTAACATATTTCTGCATCATTTCAATATCAAAGCAAACGGGAATGGCTTGACGAAGACACCTAAAAAATCTTAAGTTTTGCTCCCAACAGGAGCCATAAATAATGAATAAAGCGCAACTGGTCGACCAACTTGCTTCCAAAACTCGCCTGACCAAGAGTCAATCTGAAAATGTTCTTGATGCAGCTCTTGAAATCATCCAGAAAACAGTTTCAAAAGGTGAAGAAGTTAAGTTGGTGGGATTCGGAACCTTTTCGAGGCTAGCACGAAAATCCCGCACCGGCCGCAATCCAAAAACAGGACAAGCTGTTGCTATTCCGGGTGGTAAGATCCCGCGCTTTCGCCCTGGGAAAGATTTTAAAGATCAGGTGAAGTAAACTCCACCCTGTCGGATAATCGGGACCAACCTGAAAGCCCTTTTTTCCAAACTAAATCACCGCCCTTGAAACGACCTTCTTCTAAATAAGTCACAATTTGTTGCCCTGCTAAAGGGCCTTCTTGCTGGAAATTACGTAAAACAATCCAGATAGGCTCATTATTAGGATCAGTTCCGACCGCCTCAAAAGCAGGAAATCCTAAATGTCGCACTTCGTCCCATTCTTGAGCCGGTTTCCATTCAGCAGAGCCGTCTTTAAAAATTAAATCATACGGGCTCAGGGAACCTTTTCTTATCTTTTCATGAATTTCCATCAATACAAAAGGACCGAAGGGTTTTAAACCTGCACTGATATACCACATTTAAATTTTCTCCTCTTTGCTTTGAAACGAAATGGGAATTCCTTCCAAAAATTGAACAAACTTAAAATACTCCGGCAAAAAACTTCCTGAGGTCATAGGGGTTGCCAGCAATTCCCTAATTTTAGCGGCCGACAATTTATTTCGACGATAAGCTTCAAAAATTTTTTCACCCATCAA
>JAYWDA010000290.1:0-1674 GCA_043780105.1 Pseudobdellovibrionaceae bacterium
AAAATCAAACCAGAAGCTCAGCCGGTTGTCCGGGGCTTTTTTGTTAAAGGTCTAGGTACCTTGTCCACGCAAAACCCACTGTTTTTAGAAAGATCCCACTCTTAGGATTAGCTGGCGAATCTATTTTGGCGAAGTGCGGTTTGGTGTTTAACTTTTTCTTTAAGCCGATAAGCTTTTAATTTATTTCGAACCATCGGTGAAGCCATAAACTGATCGAACTCGTCGGCTTCTTCAACAGCGCCTGAGCGGCTCTTAATGATATGTTGAAAAAGACTTAAATCAAGGCCTAAGGCTGATTCAATTTCTTTAAGATATGCCATGTTGTGAGCGTGGCCCCATTGAATAAGTGTCTTTTTTGAAAAGGATTTATCTCCAGCCTCATCAAATCTCCAGGCTGAATTAGACCAGTAAGGTTGAATGATTTCAGAATTTTCAACACCATTCTCAGAATCTTTTTTTAAAATCCCTGCTTCGCCAAGACCGGTCGCAACGCCTTCAATAAGAACGGTGTCACTGATATCTCTGAAAACAAGGCGCCCTGTTGGCTTTAAATTTTTATCAAGTTCGATCAACATATTCTGCGAGTTTGGCGTCTCCATTTGCGCGCCGTAACGAAGAAGAAGTTTTGCTTTCGATCGTCCTAAAAGCTCAGCATAGGCTTTCTGCCAGAACTCTTCGACAGAAACTCCATTCTTTTCAGCAATTTCACGGCCGATATAAGGAATGCTTAAGGCGGGCAAATAATAATTGCCACTCTTCATAAAAGAGAGATCCCGAAAAAGAAAACCTTCGCCGGTCTTTTTGTCCGCGACCATGGCCACTTCTTTAGCTAAAATTAAATTTGGATCAAGACCAATTTCAGAATCAACCCGCGAAAAATAATTCATACGGTTAATACCATCCAAGATATCTTCACTAGTCGATGCTTTTCCCGGTTGATATTGACCCTTTGGGCCGTGGGGATAATCAGTGGGCATTTTTATTGTATAGAATTCGTCTCCAACTTTCAGGGCTAACGATCTTGAGGCAGTTAAATAGGCCTTTACATTTCCGTGAGATACTTCTTGAGCATCAGGCAAAGATTCAACCGTATTATAAGGATGTTTAAACCACCGAATTTTATTTCCGCTTATGATAAATTCTTTAAGTTTCGTAGAAGCATCAGGAAGAAAGGTAGTCTCAATGCCTTTTTGGGAAACTAAACTAAAATCAACCTTAATAGGCCTGCGGTCTTTACGAAATTCTGCAAAATTAGCTTCTTGTTCCCAGATCAACCACTGTTCAAACGGCGGCTTTTCAATCAGTCGAGTGCTTGAGGAAGTGCCAAAAATATTGCCACAAATTAAAGGGCTCGCACTAGCTTGAGCGCCCAAGAGGGTCGTGATCAAAAGGACGCTCGAAAACAGTTGCTTCATAGAAATCTCCCTGGATTGAATCAAATCTCAAGTGTCGTGATGCGCATTATGTGCCGAGCTGGAACCGGTTTTAAACTCAGATGAGGAGGTGTTATCTGTCTAAAGCTTGATTATTACGACGTGAAACGCGCCTGTAAAAAACTTCGACATGGGGACGGGCCGCATTGCGGTCTGTGATTTGTAACCACTAAGTAGTAAGATCTATACCTTACGTTTCTTACCAAAATGTCTCGAAGCAAAAGTACAAAATAAATTTCGC
>JAYWDA010000291.1:0-9037 GCA_043780105.1 Pseudobdellovibrionaceae bacterium
GGTGCGGGTCCCGGGCGCTGTTGAAATTCCGCTCGCTGCGCAGGCGCTTTTAGATCAAGGCTGTGATGGTGTTGTTGTCTGTGGAGCGGTGATTCGTGGCGATACCTCCCACTATGATTTAGTTTGTAATAGTGTCGAGCGAGGTATCACCCAGCTGATGCTTGAATATAAAAAGCCCATCGGGTTTGGCGTGATTACGACTGAAAATGATGAACAAGCCGAGGCGCGAGCAGGTGGCAAGCATGGTAATAAGGGACAAGAAGCCGCCCAAGTGACCGTCGAGATGATTGGCCTTCTAAAAGATCTAAAATTGAGCGGGTTAAATAAATCCAAAGCCACAAGAAAAAAGAAGGCCGCAAAATCTAAAAAATGACAAACGAAAATTCACCTGACGAACTAAAGATGCCGGACAAGATCGAAGCTTCACAAGAGTTTGCTGAAGCTGGACCTTCTATCGAGCAAAAAAAGCGTCGTCGAGAAATTTTCATCGCTGTATTGCTTTCCTTCGTCATTGTGGTTTTTGGTTGGTTTGAAGTGCGCCTTTGGGGCGTCAGTCACAAACTTCAAAATAGCGTTTTCTTTATTGGCCTAGTTAATTTCAACATCGTTATTTTACTTTTGCTGCTATTTTTGATTTTCAGGAATGTCGTTAAAGTTTTCGTTGAACGGCAAGGTCGAGTTTTTGGTAGCAGTTTAAAGGCTAAGCTGATCACTTCCTTTGTTTCCTTCAGTACAATTCCAACAATCCTGATGTTTATTATTTCCGTATTCTATATCAATTTCAGTTTCGATAAATGGTTCAGCGTCAAAATGATCGGTATTCTGCGAAGCTCGCTGGAAGTGCAGCAAGAATATTATTTTTCGGCGAAAAAGAAAAACTATCACTTCGCCCACGAAATTGCCTCTCGGGTGAAGCCTCTGATGAATGAATATAAAATTAAAGAAACTCTCCAAAGCTTGCGCCGAGAATTTGCATTGGATGCGGTTGAATATTATCCTTCAATGTTTGGCGGACGGGTTTCAGCCATTAGGTCTGATGACAGTTTTGCAGGCCTCGCTGACTTTCCTCCCGTTTCATTGGATTTTTTGCAAAAAGGAATTGTTGATCAAGTTGAAAGCAGCACGATTCATCAGTTTGGCGACGGAAATTTAGTTCGGGTTATTGTTCCCTTGAGGACCGACCAGAAGAATGGAGATCGGAAAAAAGCAGCCATCGTTGTTTCAAGTTTTGTTCCCATCTCCCTCATTTCGCAGATGAATGATGTCTCGACAGCCTACAACGAACTGCAGGACGTAAATCCCTTAGAATATCCCCTGAAATCGATTTACATGATTATTTTAATTCTCGTCACGTTTGTGATCCTTTTGGCTGCGACCTGGTTTGGTTTTCACTTAGCCCGGCAGTTAGCTGTGCCGCTGGTTCAGTTGGGGCTTGCCACCCGCAGAGTGGCGGGAGGGGATTATGCCCAACTAGAAATTAAATCAGGCAGTGAAGAGATTTCGACTTTGATATCTAGCTTTAACCAAATGACCAGAAACTTAGAAGGTTCAGAAACCAGCCTTAAAGAAACTGTTAAATATGTGGAAGTCGTTTTAGCTAACGTTAGTACCGGCGTGATTTCCGTTGATAAAAACGGGAAAATCCAAACAATCAATCGGCATGCGGGACAGCTGTTAAAAATTGATCCAAGTTTTTTTATCGGGCGACCTGTTCGAGATCTTTTAACCTTAGAATATTTTAGAACGTTTTCTGAAATGTTGAAAACAATGCAAGAACATCGGATCGAGAGCATCCAAAAGGAATTTAAAGTAAATATCAATGGAGAATCAGTGCCCCTGTTGATGAACCTCTCGTTGCTAAAAGACGAACAGGGTTTAGAAATCGGTAAAATATTAGTTTTTGATGATTTAACTCCCATCGTGAACGTTCAAAGAGCTGCCGCTTGGACAGAAGTGGCTCGCCGAATTGCTCATGAAATTAAAAACCCTCTGACTCCCATCAAACTTTCCGCAGAGAGACTAAGGAAGAAATTCGGCGAAACAATTAAAGATCCAGCTTTTGATGAATGCACTCTTATGATCATTCGCCAGACCGATGATCTTAAAAATTTGGTGAATGAGTTTGCTCAATTTGCAAGGTTGCCACAAAGCCGACCTGTGGTGGGCTCGTTAAATTCAGTGGTCGAGCAATCTTTGGGGTTATTTCGTCAAGGACACACCGATATTAATTTTATTGTAGACTTAGATTCGGGACTGCCTGACTTTAAATTTGATCCGGATCAAATTCGTCGTGTGCTTGTGAATTTAATTGATAATGCCGTGGCGGCAAGCCTTAAAGAAAAGCAACCAGAAATAAAAGTACAAACTAAGTTTGAAGTAGGTTTAAGAATTGCTAGGCTCAGTGTCATGGATAACGGCGAAGGAATTCCTTCGGCCGATCGGCAGCGGGTTTTCGAACCGTATTATAGCACAAAAGAAAGTGGTACAGGTCTGGGCTTGGCGATTGTTAAAAGAATCGTCGAAGATCATAATGGTTTTATTCGAGCCACGTCGAATGATCCAAAAGGCACAAAAATGGTGATTGAATTTCCACTGAACCAAACGGCAGCGTGGATTCCTACTGACGTTGAAAAGGCGGGTCGCTCGTGAGCACAGAAAACAGTTTAATAAAAATTTTAATTATTGATGACGAGTCCGCCATCCGGGAAGTGCTGTCAGCCACCCTTCGCGATGAAGGTTTTACGGTGTTCACCGCAGAAGACGGCGAAAAGGGTTTGAAGGCTCTCAAAGAAATTCAGCCCGACATAGTCTTTCTAGATATTTGGATGCCAGGAAACCTTGACGGTATCGAAGTTCTGACTCGGGCTCGACATATGTATCCCCAAATTGATTTCGTGATGATTTCCGGTCACGGCACCATCGAGACGGCGGTGAAGGCGACGAAGCTTGGTGCTTGGGACTTTATTGAAAAGCCTTTGTCAGTGGATAAAATTAATATCGTCATTTCTAATATCATCAGCTACCAGCAGGAAAAAGAAGAGAAGGTGCTTCTTTTAAATAAGCTTCGTAAAAGTATTGCGTTGATTGGTGAAGCTCCCGCGTTGATTCAAATCAAGCAAATTATTTCACGTGTGGCGCCGACACCATCTTGGGTTTTAATTTCCGGAGAGTCCGGCGTTGGAAAAGAACTGGTCGCTCAAAATATACATTATATGAGTCCCCGCGCCAGCCGCCCCTTTGTTGATATCAATTGTGCGGCCATCCCCGAAGACCTACTTGAGAGCGAAATTTTTGGAATAGAAAAGGGCGCATACCCTGGCGTTGATAAAATAAAAAAGGGAAAGCTCGATTTGGGCGTCGGCGGCACTTTATTTATTGAAGAAATTTCTGAGATGAGCTTAGGCGTTCAGGCAAAGCTCCTTAGGTATTTGCAGGAAAAAAAATATCAAAGATTCGGCGGCGGCGCTTTTGTAGAAAACGATGTTCGGGTGATTGCAGCGTCCTCAAAAGATTTAGAGCGCGAAATGAAGGCCGGAAAGTTTCGTGAAGACTTGTATTACCGCTTAAATGTAATTCCCTTTCAAATTCCAGCCTTGCGAGAGCGATCCGAAGACATCGCTGTTTTAGCTTCTTATTTCGGAGATCATTTTGCCAAAGACAGTGGCTACATGAAAAAAATTCTTTCCGAAAAAGCGATCGAAAAAATGCGCGAGTACGCATGGCCAGGCAATGTGCGAGAACTCAAAAATTTCATAGAGCGAGTTTATATTTTAACCCCGGGCGAGTTTATTGATGTTCATGATTTGAGATTTGCTGGTCTGATGGATATTGGCGAAACAGAAGATATGTCTGAAGATATGAAAACTTTTAGAGAAGCTCGCGCTAAATTTGAAAAAGAATATTTGCTAAAGAAAATCGAAGAAAATGGCGGAAATATTTCTAAGACGGCAGAAGTGATTGGTCTTGAGCGAAGCTACCTCCATCGAAAAATAAAAGCTTATGGAATTGAAGTCAGTTAAGGTGAAGTTATCGTCAAAATTCTAGGATTTTTGATTAAATAATTCGCAAATTTTTTTTCTAAAAAGAAAAAAATCGAAACACATTCACAACTTAGCGTCATAATTTGAGTTGCGACGAAGACTTCATAACTTTTTGTTTATGAGCGTCACCCCCTTGACCCCACCGTTAATTTTGAGAAAGCTGCAGGAGTTTTGAACGCTTAATAACGTTGAGCTCAATAACCTTTAACGGAGGATCAAATGAAAATAACTGCTTTAGTAAGTATTTGCTTATTGCTTGGAACAGCTGCTCTGGCGATGGACCAGTCGGGCGATAGATCGGCTACGACAATTAAAGAGATGCAGCATGCGCCCAATACGGTTGATCGATCAACACGAACAAGCGGACGTTCAGATGATGCAGATACAGGTATGGCCGCACCAGCCAAAGAATCAGATGCTGGCATCAGGAACATGAACGACAATATGGCAGTCCATTCTCAGGCTTGGCAGCGTCAACATGATAAAATGCATCACGCCCGTCACAACGATCGTCAATCGCACAAGTCCAACTCAAGCAAGCGAGTATTGCCTAGTACTACAAGCGGTACTACAGGCGCTACAAGCACTGAAGGATCAAATTCTTATGGTGCCGTAGGCACCGTTACTGGAAATGATCGAAACGTCACGGCTGAGGATCAATCAAAAAATCAAAGAGATTTAGAAATCACTCGTCAAGTTCGACAAGGATTAATGAGTCAAAAAGATTTGTCGACTCGGGCCCATAACCTGACGGTTGTTTCAGACAATGGTGTTGTTACTCTTCGCGGGACTGTTCCTAACGCCGCAGAAAAAACAAGTGCTGAGCAAGTGGCTCGGGGTGTTTCGGGTGTTGCATCTGTTAGTAATTTAATTCAAGTCAGCAAATAATTTTAACTTTGAACCAAGGAGTCTTAAATGAAAAAAGGTAATAAAGTTGTTCTAGGTATTTTTGGTAGCCGTACCCAGGTTGAGTCTTGCGTCGATATGTTAAAAGGTGCTGGATTCAGGAACTCTGATGTCTCTGTTTTATTGCCAGAGATGGGGGATTCTAAATCTTTTGCCCATGAGAAAAATACAAAAGCCCCTGAAGGTGCAACAACAGGAACAGGCATTGGCGCCATTCTTGGTGGAACACTTGGCTGGCTCGTAGGAGCTGGAGTGATTGCAACAATCCCAGTTTTGGGACCTTTTGTTGCAGCTGGTCCGATCATGGCAGCTTTAGCTGGTGCTGCGACCGGTGGCGCTGCTGGTGGATTAGCGGGAACTTTAATTGGTTTCGGAATCCCTGAGTATGAAGCTAAGCGCTATGAAACATTTGTCTCTAAAGGTGGCATTTTATTGTCAGTCCACTGTGATGATGGCTCTTGGTGCGACCGGGCGAAAGATATAATTGAGCAATGCGGAGCTCATGATATCAGCTCTACCAGTGAAAGCGATAGTGACCACAGCAGCGAAAAAGACATGAAAGATGTCAACCTGAATGCTCGCAATAACATGGGCGCATCCTCAACTGATATTCGCAATCCAATTCGTTAATTTAATCAAAAGAAGAGGGTCCTGGATCCTCTTCTTTTTTTGCCTCCCTACCTGAGAGTGTGATACCTCTAAGATCTAGAGGTGAATATGAAATGGTCTCAGGCTCATATCTGCACGTTGAAGGAAGCTCCTTCCGATGCTGAAATTGTTTCCCACAAGTTGATGATCCGTGCTGGCATGATTAAAAAAGTTGCGCCAGGGATCTACACTTATGGACCCTTGGGCTTAAGAGCAATTCGCAAATTCGAAAATATTATTCGTCATGAATTGAGTAAAAAAAATGCCTTAGAAGTTTTGATGCCGATGGTGCAACCCCGTGAATTGTGGGAAGAGACCAATCGTTGGACTGAAATGGGTGCCGGCCTTTTAAAATTCAAAAATAGAAACAATCATGATTTTTGTTTGGGCGCCACGCACGAAGAGGTCATTACAGACTATGTTCGGAATGATCTTAAATCTTATCGTGATTTACCTAAAAATCTTTATCAAATCCAAACCAAATACCGTGATGAAATTCGTCCTCGCTTCGGTTTGATGCGTGGGCGTGAATTCATTATGAAAGACGCCTACAGCTTTGATGCCGACCAGGCAGGAGCCGAGAACTCCTATCAGCAAATGTACGAAGCCTACCGAGCCATCTTTGATCGCTTGGGATTAAAGTATCGCATTGTTCAAGCTGATGCAGGAAATATTGGCGGCAGCCAAACGCAAGAGTTTCAATTGCTGGCTGAATCTGGGGAAGACGCTTTGCTTGTAAGTGACACCTCGGAGTTTGCTGCGAATGTCGAAGTTTGTCCGGCCATTGATTTTGAAAAACAAATTTCCACAGATCAAGAAAAACCAATTGAAAAGTTTTCGACACCGGGACAAAAAACAATTGCTGAACTGTCCAAGTTCACCGGTGTGCCTGAAAAAGAATTGGTAAAGACGTTGTTTTTTTCTGGCAATGACGGCCAAGATCCAAAAGACAAATCGTTGAAAGCCTTTGCGGTCTTACTGCGTGGCTCTGATGAAGTAAATCCCATCAAAGTAAAAAATCTTTTAGGCTTAGCCAACCCACCTCAAATGTTGACTGATGTCGAAGTGAAAGAAGTTTGTGGGGCCTTGCCGGGTTCTTGCGGTCCCGTCGGTTTAAAAATTCCTATCTACATGGACCACGGCGTTCAGGGATTAAAAAATTATATTGTGGGAGCCAATGAAGAGGGCTTTCATTTAAAAAATATCAATCATGGCCGAGACTACCAAACTGTAAAAATCGCTGATTTACGATTAGCTCGCGCTGGCGATCGCTGTCCTGATAGCAACGGTCGATTGCAATCTTTTCGCGGCATTGAAGTCGGACATATTTTTAATTTAGGAAAAAAATATTCGTTGAAAATGAAAGCGACTTTTCTGGATAAAAATGGCCGAGCGCAACCTTTTGAAATGGGTTGCTACGGCATCGGCGTCACTCGCACTGTTCAGGCAGCCATCGAACAAAGTCATGATGCCGATGGAATCATTTGGCCCTTGTCCATTGCGCCCTTTCAAGTTCATGTCTGTGTCCTAGATCCGAAAGATGCAACAGTGGTCGCCATGGCCGAAGGTCTTTATAAAGAGCTGAATTCTATGAATATCGACGTTTTGATGGATGACCGGGATGAGCGTCCTGGAGTAAAATTTAAAGATGCAGATTTGTTAGGCATGCCAGTGCGAGTGGTGATTGGAAAGCGCGGTCTTGATAACAGCGAAGTTGAAGTCGTGGAAAGAAAAACGAAGACGCTTTTAAAAGTTAAACCCGAGCAAATGCTTGGAGAAATTAAAAGGATCTTAGGATGAAAAAAATTGGATTTTTGATTTTAATATTGCCGCTGATGGCATCAGCGAACCTGCCTAGTCTTTTTTCTTCTTTTGGATTTGAGCCCTCTCCCTCTGGCGAAAATCGCGTGCAGGTGACAGGTTGGGATAAAAAGTCAGCATCCCCAGGCTCTAGCTACGGTGTTTACACTCGAAATTCTGTTGGGGCAGCAGCTCAGGCTCATGCCACAGATGGAATGTCGATTTACACTTGGGACACAGCTTCAGAAACTACTTTGGCATTAAAAACTGTGATTATTACAACAGCCTTTATGGCCGAAAAAGAAAGCGCTAAAAATCAGCGTGAAGTTTATATTTATGATTATACCAAGCTGCCTAAAAATCCAGATGACGGTATCAGTATTGAAGCTGTGACTTATTGCAATCCAAATTTTAAGGCGTGCAGTTCAGTCAACTCTACATCGTGCGCCCAGGGAACGGCTTCTGCTGAATTAGCGGCCTATCATTCTCAGCTTTTATCCAGTCATTATATTGGAGTAGGAGCTGCGATGCCAGCAGGCATGACCGAAAAAATAAAAGCATTAAATACAGATTTGACGAAATCGCTTTGTTCGCAGTTTTTTAAAAATGCGAAAGTAGTATCAAAAAGTGTTTCTAAAACTAACTCTAAAAAATCAGG
Organism: Pseudobdellovibrionaceae bacterium; assembly: GCA_043780105.1. Classification (GTDB taxonomy): domain Bacteria; phylum Bdellovibrionota; class Bdellovibrionia; order Bdellovibrionales; family Bdellovibrionaceae; genus JAYWDA01. Next base: position 8,053 of record JAYWDA010000291.1, read on the forward strand.
AAAGAAATAGCGCTTCATGAAAGTGGGGCCGCTGAATAATCCCATTATTGTCGCTTTGGATGTCGATACTGAAAAAGAAGCTCTGCATCTGGCCGATGAGTTGGGTGACATTGTCGGAGGAATTAAATTAGGCCCTCGGCTGTGCGTTCGTTATGGTCAGGAGCTCATCCGAAAAATAGCCAGTCGTGCGCCAGTTTTTATTGACAATAAATATTTTGATATTCCCTCAACGACAGTGGCCGCCGTCGAAGCCAGCTTCGATGCGGGAGCCAGTCTTGTGACTGTGCATGCTTTGAATGGTCCCGAAACATTAAGAGAGCTTGCGAAGTTAGAAAAAAAATTGCAAGAAGTGCGGCCTTTTAAAATTTTATGTGTGACGATTCTGACCAGTTTCCAGCAAGAGCATTTTTCAAAAAGTTTTAACCATCAGTCTTTAGATTGGCATGTGAAAAACCTCAGCGAAGAAGTTCAAAGCGCGGGCTTGAATGGTTTAGTCTGTTCGGCGCAAGATTTAAAAGTTATCAATACGGATGAGTTTTTTATCGTCACGCCGGGCATTCGCATGGATCTGCAAGAAAAAGGCGATCAAAAAAGAACAATGGGTCCGAAAGAAGCATTGAAAGCGGGAGCTAAAGCTTTAGTTGTTGGACGCCCTATTTTGCAGGCCAAAAATCCCAAAGAAATGGCCACGGATTTCGTCATGGCTTGCTACGAAAACTAAACTGCCTAATATCGAGACAGAGCAAACTGTCGTTCTTTCAGACAATCCTGCAAGCTATTGATAAATTCGAAAAACTTTTATGCAGATTTCAATGTTAGATCGAAGGCTATTGCCTCAGAGTGAGACATCCCAAATTAAGAAACTATTCATTTTTTTGAATGTAGAAATTCCTGCAGAACCGATAAGTATGTAGTATAATAATGATAGGGGGAGCAGTGAAAAAATTGATGAACTTCGTTGCTGTAAAAATATTGCAAGTTAAGA
>JAYWDA010000292.1:0-4724 GCA_043780105.1 Pseudobdellovibrionaceae bacterium
TTGCAAGATATGAGAGCTGGATACGAGCTTTTTAAACGCCAAACTTGTGGGTAATAGTCAGCCGTTACGGTTGTAAAAAAAATTTCCGGTCTTGACGGAACTGCTGACAAAGATGAAAGTCGTATTTCGTCCATGATAAAAGGAGAATCTGATGAAAGTAAAAGCGGCCGTTGCTTGGAAACCGAATACGCCCCTGTCTGTTGAAGAAGTGGATCTTGAGGGGCCTAAAAAAGGTGAAGTGCTGATTAAGGTCATGGCTTCGGGTGTTTGCCATACGGATGCTTATACTTTGTCAGGTTCAGACCCTGAGGGTTTGTTCCCTGTGATTTTGGGTCACGAAGGTGGCGGCATCGTCGAAGAAGTCGGTGAGGGTGTGACCAGCCTTAAAAAAGGTGATCATGTGATTCCGCTTTATACTCCGGAATGTCGGGAGTGCGACTTTTGCTTATCTGGGAAAACAAATTTATGCGTAAAAATCAGAGCGACCCAGGGTAAGGGGCTGATGCCTGATGGGACCTCTCGGTTTTCGAAAGATGGAGTCATGATTCATCACTATATGGGCTGTTCGACTTTTGCTGAATACACGGTTGTTCCTGAAATCGCGCTCGCGAAAATTGATCCCAAGGCGCCTTTGGACAAAGTTTGCCTTTTAGGTTGTGGTGTGACGACAGGAATTGGTGCTGTTTTGAATACTGCAAAAGTTGAAAAAGGTGCAACTGTCGCCGTTTTTGGTTTGGGTGGAATTGGCTTAGCGGTGATTCAGGCCGCTAAAAAAGTGGGTGCTTCGCGGATTATAGCGATCGATATCAATGATTCCAAATGGGAGATCGCGCAAAAATTCGGCGCTACTGAGTTTTTAAATCCCAAAAAATTTGATAAGCCCATCCAACAAGTGATTGTTGAAAAAACTGGTTGGGGCGTGGATTATTCTTTCGAATGCGTGGGGAATGTAGGCTTGATGAGATCCGCCTTAGAGTGCGCGCACCGGGGCTGGGGACAATCAATCATCATTGGGGTTGCAGCTGCAGGCCAAGAAATATCGACAAGACCTTTTCAGCTGGTCACAGGCCGAGTTTGGAAAGGTTCCGCATTTGGGGGAGTCAAAGGTCGGACCGAGCTTCCAGGCTACGTCGATCAGTATATGTCCGGCGAAATTAACTTAGATGATATGGTGACCTTTACGCTGCCGTTAAAAGATATCAATAAAGCTTTTGATTATATGCACGAAGGAAAAAGTATCCGGACTGTCATTATTTTTTAAGGAGTTTTCTTGGTATCGAACTTAAAGCCGCTAAAAACATCAAAATCTTTTGAAGGACTCACTCAATTTTGGGAGCATGATTCTTTGTCCACGAAAACAAAGATGAAGTTTTCAACTTTTATTCCTCAGGATTCAGTTAAGGGCTGTTTAATTTGGCTTTCGGGTCTGACATGCACAGATGAAAACTTTATGACGAAAGCAGGCGCTCAAAAATATTTGGCGCAAGAAAAATTAATGGTGATTTGCCCAGATACATCGCCGCGGGGATTAAATCTGCCGGCTGAGCATGAGTCTTGGGATTTTGGTTCAGGCGCAAGTTTTTATTTGGATGCGAAGACGCCTGGTTACAAAGATCATTACTTGATGGAGACTTACGTTGCAAAAGAGCTGCGGGATTTAATTCTTACACAATTTGGCGTGCCGTCAAATTCGATTGCGATCTCTGGCCACTCAATGGGTGGACATGGTGCCCTGACCTTAGGATTAAAGCATCCTGAAAAATTTTGTTCGATCTCAGCTTTTTCACCTATCGTGCACCCGATACAATGCCCATGGGGGATAAAGGCCTTTCAAGGCTACCTTGGAAGCGATCAAACTGTTTGGGCCCAGCATGATGCGACAGAATTAATTAAAAATGGCTCACGGCATTCGCATGGCGTTCTGATTGATCAAGGATCAGCAGATGAGTTTTTAGAAAAACAACTTTTAACCGAACACTTGTCAGCGGCTTGTAAGAAGTCAGGTCAAGCTCTCGATCTTCATTACCGTGAAGGCTATGACCACAGCTATTATTTTATTTCAACTTTTATTGAATCCCATATTCAGTTTCATGCCCAAGCAATGTCTTAAGAGTTAAACGGTATGCAATGCTTTTTTAACAAGAGCATTTAAGAATTCGATCAAATCAGGTCTGTCTTTAATCGTTTGAATTAAATCAAAGTTTTTAAGTTCTTCCATCGGAGTGGCGATTCCGTTTAACTTTAGATAAAACCCTGTTGTGACCATCCTAAATCGCAAATTCAGCTCAAAAGCAATTTTTGAAAGGGCTCGCATCGATTTTTTCTGCGGTACCGAAAAATCAGAACTGCTTTTGCTAACCAGAGAAAGCAGCTTCTCAAATTTTTGATCGTTGAGGATTGGAGTTAAGAAATTGGCGTGCAGATAACATAAAATCATAAATTTCATAAAAACTTCGTCGCCGATCTCTTGCATAGCTTTTTTTAGATTGGTTTTATCTTCAAACATCACAACATAGGAATTAAGCTCAAAAAATATCTGATGAACGGGATCGATGGCGTCTACCACGGCTAAAAGCTCGCAAGTATTTGCAAAAGACTCTTCGAGCAATCGAAGAAGGACTAGATTTTGTGGGAGATCAGTCTTTTTCAGAATCCCTTGAGAAAGCGGTCTTGCAACCGCATGACAAGACTCGTGGAAAACATGATTGCCTTTAAAATTATCACAGATATCATCCCACATAATTTGGCCGTGAATTTTTTGCTGGATTTGCTGAAGAACGCTAACATTATCAACGTAAGGAATTTTTTTTTCCGATAAAATCCATTCTAATTGGCTTAACGGAAGGGCTTGATAGAACGGATGAGATTCTAAGCTAAAAGTAAAGTTTTGGTCCTGCGCTGCTTTTCGAATATTGCGATATATTCTATTGTGGGCCATTAAAAAGCCGTCGCCAAAGTTTTCTTTTAAACCTTGGCTGGCAAATTGTTGGTGTTGATCCCAAAGACGCGATAGTTTCAAACAAACTCCAGCTGACAAATAACAGTCACTACATCATGAAAATATAAGAACAGTTTAGGTTTCCTTTTGGAGTTTGGTACTCAAACATGTTTCTCCAATACCCTTTGGTCGCCTCATTTTTTGGAATTTGATAATAGTTCGAGAAATAACGCCCACTCATTCGACCATTTTTTTGTTTAAATTCGCTGACCGGGATTTGCGATTCGGCCTCAAATGTTTTTTCAAATTCTGAGTAATAATCTTTTTTCCATTGGCTGTAGCCGAACTTACTCATCCAACTTGGAAATTTATTTCCATGGAGGGGGCCAAAGCTTCCTGCGATCACAGAGATTAAGTTTTCTTTTTGATGAAAAGATTTGAAGTAGCTTTCAGCATCAGAATGAATGGCGGTCGCAATATTTTTATGAATATAAAGATCAGCCAGGTCCCTGAAAACAATTCTTCCTGTCGGCTTATAATCTTTTGTCATTTCGACTAAAAAGTTTTGTGAGTGGGGGGAATCAAACGCCATTCCAGTTCTTGCTGCAAATTCGCCAAGAGCTCGAGCGACAGGTTTAACATAATTTTCTCGCCAGTAAGAGCGCACATTTTTTGCGCCATTCAAAGCAGCAATTTTTAATCCGATGTCTTCATGTAAAACCGAGAAACCTGGGACATAAATCATTTCAGATTTGGCATCATTCATTGGGCCAAGATCCCGGATAACGACGGCCTGGTCAATCGCCCCAATTCCAAAAATGGCAGGTTCATCTAAAATAATAATATTTTTAAAGGCTAACTTGTTTTGGATATCTGCTAGAAAATCTGCATTCAGTCTGGAATCAATAGCTTCGCCAACAGGTTGTTTTTTATCTGACCAATTTCCACCCGTTTTATTAGTCGAGCTTTTGACTGAAAATTGGGTTTCATGAGCGGGATCTTCAACAATGTACGACCTTGAAGCCGTCTGATACCCAGTAAAATAATACTCCTTTTGTAAAAGAAGCCCTTTTGTTCTAAAATATTCAGCCACTTTGTTTGACCACATTGTATCTTCAGGATTTAGAATCCATCGAAGGTAATTTTTGCCGTTTTTATTGAAGATAAGATGTTTTAAAATATCTGGACGGATTCGGTCTGCAAAGTTTGCTTGTAGATATTCAACCGGTATTTCAAAGTGCGGCATGGGGATAGGTTGATCACTTCTTAAAGACGCACCATTGGCTTTTGTTTCCAGCTGAACCAGCGTCTTCGCAGCAGGCGTTAATGAAAGCGCCTGTGACGATAATAATAGACTAGCGAGCAAAACATTGAAACTTGATTTGATCATTTTATATCTCCCTACAAAACGTGAAGTGATCAATGCCCTTACGAAATTGATGCCGCCGTCTTTTGGCCCTTCCATGGATTTGAGATTTTAAAATTGATCAGAATCTAGTCATGGAGACCCTGGTGGGCAAATTGTCTAAATTTTCGACAAGCGCCTGCCTAAAAAAGGCGGTTCTCATTTTGGGGCACCTTAAAACTCTCTGGATTTGATTTAAGCAGTCTTATTTTTGCTTAACCTATCAGTAGGTGTCTTCGAACACTGGGAGATTTATGAGTTGGATGCACAAAATAATTTGGCTCACCATTACATTCCAGCTAATCAATGGAACGGCTCGGGCTGAAAGCAGCAGTATTGAACCGTCTCCTGTTGGCATTCGTGCGTCATCAGTGGAAGAGT
>JAYWDA010000293.1:0-1606 GCA_043780105.1 Pseudobdellovibrionaceae bacterium
ACAAAAGTATTAATCACCGGATTGATTTCATGCATGGGCTTAACTGCTTTGGCACAAGCGCTTCCCGGCAATGAGACAGACAGGGCGGATCGTCGCACTTATGCCTGTCCTCACGAACGCACAAGTAAAGAAGATAATGGTCATGTTTGGATTTGTTCTGCAGATAATCTTTATGTGAAAGGTTTTATGGGACAGTCAGCTAATAAACATCGCGCGATGCACGAAGCTGTCATGAAGTGTGAAGCCTCATCTCAACTGCCTTGCTCTTCTATCGAGTGCCATCAAAATTAGTTGGAGTCGTCTTAAATAAAAAAGCGGAATGAGCCATGAGGCAATTCCGCTTTTTTATGTGGTCAATCGCCCCTTATACATATTTATTATAAGGTGGCGTGAACGCGGTGCGAATCGTCCAAATCATCAAGGGCATTTAAGAATTCTTCGACATCTTTTTTCTGTTCAGCCGTTAATTCGGTGATGTTTTTTGCTTTATAAGAAGGCTCTGCTGCTTGAACGGTCCAACCTCTTTTTTGTAAAGCCGTTTTAACTTCATCTAAACTTTCCATCGAAGTGTAGAAACTGTAGCCTTCGTCAGATTTTTCAACTTCATTAGCTCCCGCTTCGATCGCTTCTTCGTCAGGATCAAAGGTTCCGGCTTTTTGCGCTTCAATCAAGCCCACACGCTCAAACATCCAAGCCACAGCGCCAGAAGCTCCCATCGAGCCTTCGTGCTTTTTAAAGGCACTGCGAACTTCAGGGGCTGTTCGGTGCAGATTATCAGTTTGGCATTCAACTAAAACGCCAACACCGTGGGGGCCATAGCCTTCGTACATGACTTCTTCGATTTGAGCGCCGTCACCTAATTGGCCAGCGCCTTTTTTAATGGCGCGTTCGATGGTCTCATTGGGACAAGATTGTTTTTTAGCGGCATCAATCGCCATTCGCAAGCGTGCATTCATGCCGGGATCAGAGCCACCGGCTTTTGTAGCAACGGCGATCTCACGGGCTAGTTTTGTGAAGATCAGTCCTTTTTTTTGAGAATTTTCAGTTTTAAGACCGTTTTTCCAAGATTTTCCCATTCGGCACCTCTAAGTCGTGATCTTAACAAGATATTCACTGAGTATTGAAGCGGGACTGCGCTGCTTCCAAAAGGTAAATTTAATTAAAGTCGTTCATCAGGAAATAAAAAACGCCATTTTCCTTCGGGTAAATCACCTAATCTGATATTTCCAACGCGAACCCGTTTTAGTCCTGCAATGGTCAAACCGACAAGGTCGCACATTCGACGAATTTGACGATGACGTCCTTCACGCAAAACAAATCTTAATTGATCTTCGTTAACCCATTCCACCATAGCAGGCTTGAGGGGTCGGCCATCTAAAGAAAGACCATGTCGTAAAAGCTGCAACTGATCTTTTGGCAAAGCGCCACGCACGCGCACAAGATATTCTTTTTCAATCTCGGTCTCTTCACCAATAATTTTTTTGGCGATGCGACCGTCTTGTGTAAAAATCAAAAGCCCCTGCGAATCAATATCCAGACGGCCGGCGACGGCCAAGCCTTCGAACATATCGTCATCCAAGCGCAAACGGTCTTCGCTAAAATAATT
>JAYWDA010000294.1:0-1803 GCA_043780105.1 Pseudobdellovibrionaceae bacterium
AATGAAAACCAAGCGCCGTCGCCTTCTTTGACAAAGGCCGTATCAGACACGAAGTTATCGATCTTTTTAGGCGGGAGTGAATAGTCCAAAGACTTCTCGCCAATCTCTTCAGTGCTAAAAGGCCCTGGCAAAATAACATCAGCTTCAACTCCACGATGCTGTGTCGAATTCCCACCAGGAATAAAGAACATTCCAATAGTCACTTTGACAGCCCCTAAATCATTCGGAACGCCGCGGACGGTCTGAACGCTGCCTTTTCCAAAAGTATGATCTCCGCCAACGATCACAGCACGTTTATAATCTTGTAAAGTTCCTGCCACAATTTCTGAGGCACTGGCGCTGATTCTAGAGGTCAGGACCACCATCGGCCCGGCCCAATCTACAGCAGCGTCAGTGTCTGCAAAAACAATTTCAGAGCGCCCTTCATTTTTCGAAGACTGCTTTACGACGTTACCGGTTTTAAAAAATAAACCAGCCACTCGGACTGCATCATCCAGACTGCCGCCACCATTATTTGATAGGTCTAACAATAGACCTTGAACTTTATTTTCACGAGCTTGCTTCACTAATTTTTTCATATCATCAGCGCAGGTTCGTCCACCACGATGAGATTCCGCATAAAAACTTGGTAAATTGATAATTCCGATTTTTGCTTTCTTACCACCGATTTCTTTATCCAAATAAGTAATGGAGGCCGCTTCATCTTCTAATTTCACTTCGTCCCGAGTCAGCACAACGTCTAAACGCTTTTTTCCGTCAGGCTTACTGCGCAAAATACTTAAGTGAACTTTTGTTCCTTTGTTGCCTCGAATTTTTTTAACAACATCTTTCAAATCCATATCGATAACATTTTCTAAAGCAGCATCACCTTGACCAACAGCAATAATTTTATCCTGGGGCTCGATCTGGCCCGATTTTGCCGCGGCACCACCAGGGACTAAAGCTTCAACAACGGTAAAGCCATCTTGTGAAGAAAGTGTCGCGCCGATGCCTTGTAGTTTTAATTCCATTGAAATGCGGAAGTCTTCCCAAATATCCCGAGACATATAGCTTGAATGTGGATCCAAAGATCTTGCAAAACTATCTAAGTAACCGGCGTAAATATCGCCGACGGGCGTTTCAACAGTTCTTTTAACAGCGCGGTCGTAATTTTTGATCACCGCTTTTTTAGCTTCCGGAAGTTTCATATCAGTGGCTAAATAATTCGAGATTTGAAAATGAACATATTTTTTTAAAAACTCATTGGCTTCTTCTTTATTCTTTGGCCATGGTTTTTTATCTGGATCATAAACAAACTCAGTTTTTAAATCTAGCTTGTAGTCTTTACCCAAGAAGGCTTTGGCAAATTCAGCGCGCTCTTTCACTCTTTGATTTAAAATATCTTCAACCTTTGTCAGGAAAGAACAATCCTGATCTTGGCTTTTCTTAAATTGCCCTGTCATGATCTTTTTAATTTCTTCGACATCTGACTGGATCAGATAAATTTTCGCGGAATCAATTCTTTTTAAGTATTGATCATAGACTCGGTTTTCTAAGTCTTTATCTAAGTTGCTGTATTTTACATGATTAGCTAAGAAGCCTTGCTCGATGGGATAAATATATCGGCATTCAAGACCTGTCTTCTCGCTTTTAAGTTGTGCCTCGGCGCTGGAAAAATTTCCAATGAAGCCTCCGGAAAAAGCAATAACACTGACCAGAAAAGTTAACTTAGACGAACCAGACATTTCAACCGCCTTTGATGCCATTAGGATATCAAATACCTATCGGAGCACATGGAATAAAAATAATACCTGACTTTAGTAG
>JAYWDA010000295.1:0-3853 GCA_043780105.1 Pseudobdellovibrionaceae bacterium
TACTGCATCCAAAAATTTGTAGATCCTTGGCCAGTGCTCCAGACAAACCAAGGCAAACCTCTTTCCTCAGCTTCATAAATCACGGGGAAAACCTTAATTAATTCCGCGGCCGTGCCCATGATAAACCATAAGTTCACAAAAACCTCTTAGTCCTTAGGATGTGTTTAGTTTAAAGAGCCAGGCCCTAATTATCAACCGACAGAAGGCCCCTACTAAGTCTAGTTTTAAGAGGACAGAGGGTTTTCAAGAACAACATTAGCGATAAGTTGGTGACCTAAGTCTTTTATTTGCGGCAATGGCTTAAGTGCGCCGGTTTTTTCGCAAACGTACGAGACCTTCCCAAAACGCTGATGTAAAGATATAAGAAATTCCTCCGGACGGCGACCGTGTTGCCGCAAAAAAGTTGGATTCAATTCAATCATAAGAATTGGTTTAAGCTTCAAACTATTAATCATTCCTGCCAGGGCTTCTTCTTCAAAGCCTTCAATATCAATCTTTATAAAATCAATTTTTTGAATTTGCGGATTTGCAGCCACAAAATCATCAATTGAAATCATTTGTACCTCAATCGTATTGTCTGTTTTTGCTAATAAAGAGTTGCAACCAAAATTTTCGCTTTCTAAGTAGAGGTTTATCCGTCCTGATTTTGATCCAACAGCCATCGGTACGATAGTTGTATTTGAACAAGTGGCTAGGTTTTTCCCTAAGAAAGTTCTGGTTACAGGAGTCGGCTCAAAGCAATAAACATGGCCGTTTGCTTTGACGATTTCTGAAGCTATTTTGGAATATAGGCCAATGTTAGCTCCAATATCTAGAACAACCCAGCCGGGCCTTAGAACACTTTTGAAAAATTTTATCTCGTTAAGCTCGTAAGTTTGATTCATTAATCCTGGAAGCATCGATTTGTCTTTAGAACTTGTACTGAATTGAAGCCCATGAAAAATCACCTCGACTTCAGGTGACATTCCGGAAAAGCCAACAGAGAAAAGTATTTTATAAAGGTAGTTTACCAAAAAAGAACTTTCGAAACGCGTATTTTTAAACAGTCCTCGTCCTACTTTTATTATTTGTAAAACCACTTTTTTCCTTAATTCAGGCAAATAAAACATCATTTCGATTCCTTTGGTTGATTATACCGAACAACAGCTGCCGTTTGAATAAACTCATCAAAACTTGAAAACCGAGGACAAGTAATTTGCGGATTCCCTGGACGCAGTCGAGCTAACACAATCTCTGCATTTTGATCATAACCTGGACGGAGGGGATTCATAACTCCCGCCTGACAGAAATATAACAAAGCCAAGTCAACTCTTCCAAGATGAGCCATCGCAGAACCAAGAGCATTAAGGAAATTAGCTGAGTCAACGTTACGCTTGGGCATCCAGCGCTGAAACTCTGGCTCAAAAAGCCAAGCCTCTAGATCGGCGGACTCTTCGTACCGATGCAGGTGAGCCAACGTTGTCGCAATATTAGAAATCACAAGAACATCTTTTGGCTTTTGCAAACGCGCTCGCTCTAGCAAGGGCAAAGACTTGGCAGGATTTTTCTCCTCGTCTCCATAATATTGGGCCAGCCCCATCAAGGCACTGTGGGAGTCTGGATTTCGCAGCAGCATCGTTTCAAAAAATATTTTTGGAGATTGCCAAGTCTGCTGGCGCTGCCAACTTAATGTAGAATAAAAAGCAGTCAAACAAATCAAACCGCCTAAAATCGCAAAGGAAGGAGTTATTTTTGGCGGCGCCCAGAAACTTAAGAGCTCGATTAAAAAAAGCGAAAAGAGGGCCATCGAAAAATAAACATAATGATTGGCCACCGTTGAAATATCTTGGAAAGCGAAGCTAACTAACCCTGAGACCGGAAGTAAGCAAGCGATCCAACCTAAAAATAAAATAAGTGCCGGCCATTTTTTTGATCGGTGGCAGGCAAAAATTAAAAATATTAAGCTGCTCACAAAAATTAAGGCCGTCGGCCACAGCTGATCCAAATGCCCAAGCAAATAGGTCGGCGATCGTCCATAATCCACAGTAAGATTAATCGGCCAAACAATATGGGAAAGATAAAAACCAAAGCTATCAAACACAACAAGAGGTCGCTGCAAAAATTCCACAGCGGGTAATAGTATTTCTTTTTGAGTAATGTAAGTAATCACAGAAATAATTAAGACAGGAACACACCAGCTCAGCATTTTCAGCGCATTTTTTTTCCATAGGCTTGGGGTTTGTACAAGGCTTAACAAAAATATCACCAAAGGCAGCGCCGCAACTTGCGGCTTACTTAACAAGCTTAAAACAAAAAATAATCCTGCCAGCCAAAAGCCTTTGCGGGTCTCATATTTAAAAAAGAAAACCAAAGAAAGCAGTCCAAAGAAAGTAGCCAATAGATCCCGGCCGCCAGAAATCCAAGCGACCGCATCAACCTGTAAAGGATGAAGGGCGAAAAACAAAGGTGCAATGCCCAGAAGCCAAGTCGGTTTTAAATTATTTTTAGAAAACCAAATCTGCGCCAGTCGATAAACTAGAAAAGTATTGAAGGCGTGCAGAGAAAAATTAAAAACTCGGAAGGGCCAGGATTCACCAGCGCCCCAGTTAAAAAGAAGCCGCCACAGTGTATTTGTAACGGGAATATACATGCCAAAATAAGTATGATTCCAGAGCTCAAGCCACTGGCCTTGAAGAAAATAGGGATTTAAGCTGATATTGTAATCATCATCCCAAGGTAAAAAGGGCGCCGAGAAAATTTGAAAATAGATCAGTCCCAGCAGAGATCCAACGACCAAAAACAAAATTAGATCGAAGCGATTTTTTTTTATCATTTTTGCGCGGGTTCCAGTTTGCGATTCATCAATTGAACCGAAGCGGCTATTTGTAAAAACGTTTCTGCATTTGAAAATTGGGGACAGATAGCGCCTGGATAGGTTTTGCGATAAGCTGTCAGGGCCACCTCAACATTTTTTTGGTTTTCCTGAGGATATGGATTGATCGTCTTTGCCTGGCAAAAATAAAGTATCGAGATATCTAATTGGTTTAAATAAAATGCGGCAGCACCCAGGCTTGTTAAAAAGCTTGCCGATGCTATATGCCTCATATCAAGCGCGCGTTTAAAACCCGATGTAAAAATCAAAGGCTCCATTTTGGCCACTTCAAGATATCGCTCCAAATATCCCAATGCAGAAGCAACATTTGTTTTTGCCACAATGTCGTCTGGCCTTTCGGCAAGTGCATTTTTAAAATATTCAAGAGACTTTAAATGGTCGTTAGCTTTTGAAGCATTTCCGCCAAGCCCAATAAAGGCCGAATAGGAATGGGGATTTTTTTCTAACATGTCTTCGAAAAAAACTTTCGGTTCAAGCCAAGCTTGCACTCTATTCCAACTCAAAAACATCCAGAAAACTGACAAAAATGAAATGCCAAGTAAGATAAGATTTTTTTTATTGGCAAGTTTGGATAGGCACTGAACGCTAAGTAAAGAAAGTAACGCCATCGAGAAATAAATGTAGTGGTCTGTGGTTGTCGATATTTCTTGAAATGCAAAATCAATCACCCCCGAGACAGGTAACATACAAAGAATCCAAGCTAGGAAAAGCCCTGCAGCCATCATCTGTTTTCTCTTTACAACAAAAAGCCAAAAAGTCAGTGAAAGTGCTAAAAATAGAACCGTCGGAACCCACTGCGAGAAATAGTTTCCCAGCAAAAACTGGGGTGACCTTCCGTAATCCACTGCCAGCTGAAATGGGGCCAGCAGTTTTGTCCAATAGAACCCAAAGCTATCGATCATCACCAAAGGGCGTTGCCAAAGCTCAATAGGCTTTAAAAGAACCTCCTTCTGATCATTAAAAGTCAGAACGGCAATTCCC
>JAYWDA010000296.1:0-1561 GCA_043780105.1 Pseudobdellovibrionaceae bacterium
GCCCGCCCGTTTTTTCAGAAAATTTCTTTATCAGGTCAATTCGCCTCTTACATGGCCCCTGCAGGTAAGAAGACTCGCCAAGTAGTGGATTGTCCAATATGGAAGCGGCAAAATAATCAGCAAATGCTTCATTTAAAGAACCGCCTTCGCCGTCAAAGGGAAGATGGGCTAACAAATCGATAATAAAATGGGAACTTTCATGAGTCACTATGGATGGATCCCAAGGAATTTTACTATATATAATATCATCTCCGGCGCCTAAGCGGACATGACCTTGGTAGTAAAAGGCTGTATTGGTTTTTTCTGGTGCGCCGACGTGAATTTGCACGTCTAAAATAGCCGGATATTGCACATTAAAATTCTTTTCAAACCAATCCAATGTTTTTTGCGATAAATAAAACGACTGCACCTGATCAAATCTTTGATCACTAATAATAAATTGGAGAGGCTGCCCACTGACTTGAACTTTTGTATTATCAGCAGACGTCACTTTTAAACTTTTTGAAATCAGCTCATCGCCTTTCATAAGGTCTAATAAGTAGACTTGCTGAAGATCGCCATATTTAGGACCTTTCGGGTACACCCACGCTGGCGTCACATCATAGGCCGAGCCAAGACGAATATTTGAAATAAGCTTCAGTCTGTAGGAGAAAGTGCTTTGCCAAAGCTCGCCACTGGTTTCAAAATATTTTAAAAACCAAAAGGGAACCAGCTGATCGTCCTTTGAAACAAGCTTCAGATCAAAACTTTGAATTTCTTTGTTTTCCAAAAATTGATTATTTTTGCGAAGTCCTTTTAAAACAAAAAATTTATTCTTTCGCGCTAGATTCCAGCGAGCGTTATGAAAAACCGATATTTTTTTTGCCTCAAATTGCCCCTGAACCCGCGTTAACTGGCCCTCTGTGTTTTTGTTTTTCTTAAGGAAAGCTCCGTCAACTTCAATGCCACCAATCTCTTGGTTTTGGATTTCCGTCTGCCCGTATTTTGAATAAAGAAGAGAAATATTTTTACCTTGGATATTTTCTAATTCAACACTCATCGGTTGACCAGATTCAGAACTCCAATCAATCGTTTTCATTTTATAGGACGGCCTCGAACAAGAGGCCGTCAGCAGAAATAAAATAAGGAACCTCTTCATGATTTATTCCTTTAAAAATTCAACTATTCAATAACAATTTTTTTCTCTAGATAGGTTCCATCACTGTTTAAGAAACGAAGTGTGTGCTCACCATGGACAAATTTACCTAAACGAATTTCTTTGTTAAACGGAATTAGAACCATAAGGCACATTCCTTGTTTCACTGTTGCCATAGCTTTAATTTCATGAACAGTGTCCGATGGCGATTTAACTTCAGCCCCTTTCCAACGATAACAACCATTAGGGAAGATTCCGCTGGCTACAACATAAACTTCCGAATTGATATCAAAGCCTCCTGGGACAAAAGCTTCGTTGATAGCAACCATCACATCTCGTTCATTGGGCGCCTGTCCTGCATCTGCTGCTGCAAGACCCATGCTTCCAAACATTCCTAAGGCCATCGTGATAAATAACTTTTTCATA
>JAYWDA010000297.1:0-12367 GCA_043780105.1 Pseudobdellovibrionaceae bacterium
CGGAGAACTGGTCACAGCGGCTGATTTTTACGACACGCCTTCGCAAATGGATCTTGATCGTGCGCTTGGGATTGGCCATGTGCTTCGGTGTACGCACGCTGCTGTTAATAATATGTTAGATTTGATTCCGACAACCAATAATTCTTCCAATTGCAACATCACAGCTTTCTTAGCCATTCCTGGTTACTTGGAAGTGGTCACTAAAAACTACAGCCACTTTGGTTGGAATAATATGGTCGCTTATGTTGAAAATCATCGACGAGCTTTAGACAAAGCCCGTGAAGCTTTTCTTAAAAAAAATCAGCATCCGAATCAAAGCCGAAGACTTCTTGAACAAGCCTTAATTTATAATGGTTTTGCTGATCATTATCTAACGGATGCCTTTGCGTCGGGTCATATTCGTGTGCCGCGTGTTCAAACTAAAAACTGGGCGCTGAAGACTTTAACCGGAAGTTTAGTTTCTTATCGGGGTGATCTACTAAGTCTTATTATGCATGATCATGAAAGTCGAAATCTTCGCAGTGGTCAGGAAGAGGGACTTCAAGTTAAAAATTCTTTGGGTGATATTTGGATGACTCATGGAGATGGCAAACTTCATACAAATACAGATGGCAGTGACCAAGGATTGACCTTGCCAATGATAGCCTTAAAAGAATCTTTCAAAGAGGTTATGGTGGCTTGGCAAACAGGAAAAATAAATACCCGAATATATTCCGCACCCCAATATGTTCCTTTCCATCATGATGTCTCGATGGCTGTGAAGTTTTCGCCCGAATACCAGCACATGAAAAAACGTGAAATGCTTCGCTTAATTTATTCCACTGTTCCGCTTCTGGAAGGATTTTGGTTTCAAAAATCAGATGTCGAAAGAATGCTGCAAGCTCTTCCAGAAATCTTTATGCGCTTCCAAAATGATGTGACCCAAGAAATCCAAGAAAATCCTGAACTACAAGATCATTTGCCGCTCAATTATCTTGAGGCTTACAAGAAAGTCGACTGAGATCTTTATGTCTGAAGAAATTTTTAGAATGCCCACTTTATTTGTCGGCCACGGAAGTCCAATGAACGCACTGGCGAAAAATAATTTTTCCCAATTTCTCAATCGGAAAGGTGAAGAACTACCAAAGCCAAAAGCAATTCTCGCGGTCTCCGCTCATTGGGAAACCATGGGAACGAAAGTTTTAAAACGACTGCAACCTCAGACCCTTCATGATTTTGGCGGTTTCCCGGCTGAACTGTTTGCGGTTGACTACCCCGCTCCTGGTTCGCTGGCGACATCAGATAAAGTTGCTGCTTTGCTGAAAGCCCATAACGCCGAAGCCAATTCCGATTGGGGCCTGGATCATGGCACCTGGTCGGTTCTGACTCATCTATATCCCTCTGCAGATATTCCAGTTTTGCAATTAAGCTTGAATCGGAATCTTTCTTTGAAGGATCATTTAAATTTAGCAAAAGATCTGCGACCACTCCGGGATGAAGGAGTGCTGATCGTCGGGAGCGGCAACATCACACATAATTTACGGGCGGTCGATTGGCGTGATGACGCACCACCGATGGATTGGGCGGTTGAGTTTGATCAGATGATTATGAATGCGTTGATCAATCGAAATCTGACGACGTTACTAGCCCAAGACCCTAAGGCTCATTCGCTTTGGAAACAAGCGTTACCAAGTTTAGAACATTACTTACCGCTACTTTACGTTCTTGGAGCTGCAGAAGATCACGAGCTCGCCCAATTTCCCTTCGAAGAAATGCAGATGGGTTCACTCTCCATGCGATCAGTTGAATTCAAGACAAACGGCCAGCCCTAATAATTAAGTCCCACAGAAAATTTGCCGATTGAGAACTGTGAAAAGCACCGTGGACTCTTTATGATAGTGACCTCAGATATTCCTTACGATGAATTTTGCAAGACGTTTAATGTCTCCGATTTTCAAACCGGTGCTGCTAAAAAAAAATTCCATGTGGTTTGGCGCTTTTCCTTGCCGATCACAGCCACAGAATTATGGCCTTATATTTCAGACACCTCCCGTTTTAATCGCCAACTTGGCTTAGCGCCGCGGCAAGAGCGCGAAGTGCAAGGGCAAAAAATTGTCACTACGACCCTCTTAGGATTTAAGCAGGAATGGGTAGAAGAACCCTGGACTTGGTATTATGAAAGATCGATTGAATCTCAGCGAACTTATAAACAAGGAATTGCAAAAACAGCTCGCGCTGTTTTTTTACTGGAACCCAATGGCACGTCTGTTGATCTTTTTATTAACTTTTCTTGGGCTGCAAATAATTTCGGTATTTGGTTCCTTAAACTTACAAACTCTTTGTTAAAGAAGAATTTTCTTGAGGCCCTCACCAAAATTTCAATGTTTATTAAAACCAATAAACAAGCTCGACCCCAGGCCTTGCAACAACGAAATGATCCCGCCGTGAACGTCAACTTACCGGCCCTACAGAAAGCGGCTCAAGGTTTAAAGGATCGTAAAGTTAATCCTCAGGCGGTCGATGGTCTTTGCGAGTTTATAAAAACTGGAGATGACATTGATCTTTATCGGATTAAAACCATCACCCTGGCCCAAAATCTTAATCTTCCAAAAAATGAAGTTCTTAAAGCGTGTATGGAAGGTGTCCGCTTCGGGCTGCTATCAATCACCTGGGACGTCATTTGCCCTCACTGCCGTGGAGTGAGAGTCGCCGCTGAAAGCTTTAGTAAAATTCCCGAGGGCGCTGACTGTTTGGTCTGCGAAGTTGATTTTCAGACCGATACGCTAGAGTCGATTGAAGTTGTTTTTCATGTTCAGCCCACTTATAGAAAAGTAAATGAAGTTCTTTTTTGCGCAGCCGAGCCAGCCAAAAAGGATCATATTCGAGTCCAAGAAGTATTAAAACCCTTCACACAGATCCGTTTTCAGCAAAATTTAAAAGAAGGCCGTCACCGCTTGCGATTAACGAATCCGATGTCAAATTTTTATTTTGAAGTGCGCAGTGATTCGCAAAATAAAATTGTTTCCTGGGACTCTCAATCTGAACTTGAATCTAAGATTTTTTCGCCTGAAATTTCTGTGGAAGTTGATAACAAATCTTCTCAAGCTCGAACTCTGAATCTGGAACAATTGTGGTGGAAAGATGACATCCTTCATCCAGGCGATCTTTTTTCATTGCCAGAATATCAAGACGTGTTTTCCAGAGACTCCCTTAACTCAAATGTTAAAATTTCCCTCGGTGTTCAGGTGATTATGTTTACTGATATCGTTAACTCCACCCAATTTTACGCTGAAAAAGGCGATGCCTTCGCCTTTAAAGACATCAAAGATCATTTTGTTGAAGCGTTTGAGGTTGTTCAAAAGCAAGACGGTTCGGTGATAAAAACGATCGGCGACTCGATCATGGCTTGTTTCTTGGATCCAGATAAAGCCTTGGTGGCGGCCATAGAGCTGCAAAAGTTATTTTATAAAGATCGAGCGGACACCAGTATTCGTTTACGTATTTCTTTGCACGTAGGTCAAGTGATCGCCGTTCATCTGCTGCATGGCCTGGATCTTTTCGGCACCACAGTCAATATGGCAGCCAAACTTCAGGGCTGCGCCAATGCTGGTGAAATTGCTTTTTCTGATGAATTTTTTAAAGCTTGCGAGTCAAAAAATATAGAAAATATTTTGGGCTTTTGCTCAAAAAGAAAATCAAATGTGATTTATAAAGATACTGCCCTTGAAGCTTATGTTTTAAATTATCACACAATGATGGCCAAAGCCGCGCTAGCGGATCCCTTGGCGCTTTAAAGATTGAATAATTTGATCTAACTTTCCTAAGTATTGCGATCGATCTTTTTTTTCCATGGGCGCAGGACCGCTGCGCATTTCACCCATATGCCTTAAGTTTTGCATCAGCTCGCGACCTGCGACAGCGCCACCGATATTATCTTCCGTCCATTCAGCCCCCTTAGGCCCCAGCGCGCGAACTTTCTTTTTTACACATCTTTCGGCTAATAAAATATCTGAGGTCACAACGATATCGCCAGCTTCGGCGTTATCAATAATCCAATCGTCAGCAGCGTCAAAACTTCCAGAAACAACTTTCATTTCAATGAGTGGATGTATGGGAACAGAAATGGCCTTGTTAGCAACAACAAAGACTTTTAGCTGATATCTGCCAGCGACCTTATAGGTTTCATCTTTAACAGCACAACCGTCTGCATCGATAAAAATAATCAGCATTTTGGCTTAACCTCGATCTTCAAATTTAAAATTGGAAGCTAGCTTTTCTTCAATGGCACCCTGCAAATAGCTTTTTAACTTTCGATAGGTTCGTCCATCGGCTGGGGTCACAAAAGTAATCGCACTACCTGCACGACCAGCTCGAGCTGTTCTGCCAATACGATGTAGAAAATCTTCTGCTTTATAGGGAAGATCATAATTTACCACATGCTTCACATGCGGAACATCTAAGCCGCGCGCTAGCAAATCTGTTGTTACTAAAATCTGAATTTTTTCTTCTCGGAACTCTCGTAAAACTCGGTTGCGATGCCCAGGATTCATATCTCCATGCATAAAATCAGACGAAAACTTATGATGCGTTAGCAAACGCCCCAGACTTACGCAGCTCTCCTGGCTATCGGCAAAAAGAATCACTCCGTCCTTCATGCGCCGTAATTCATCCAGCAGACGATTTTGCTTTTGCAAAGGGCTCAGAAAAAAAACCTTCTGTTCTAAAGTGGCGACAGGCATTTCGGCAGCCTTTGACTTGATCAGGACGGCTTCATTCCCCATAAACATTTCTGCAATGGGTTCTGCCCAGGGTCCAAAGGTGGCTGCAAACATTAAAGTTTGTTGCGACCCACGCAAGGTGCTTTTCATAAAGGTTAGCTGAGCCTCAAAGCCCATACTTAACATTCGATCGGCTTCATCTAGAACAAGAATGGAAAGTCCTTGAAGCATTAATTTGTTATTTTTAAGATGCTCCTCCAGGCGGCCCGGCGTTGCAATGATCAATTGAGGATTTTTTTTTAATTGCTTGGTCTGAATCGCATTCGGAATTCCTGCAACCGCTAAACAAACAGTGATTCCAAGTTCAGTGCAATACGGCAGTACGACGCTATGAACTTGCGCCGCAGTCTCGCGGCTGGGAAGCAGAATTAAAGCTCTTCCATTTTTTTTTTCAGATAACAGCGTGAGCACTGAAAGGGCATAAGCTAAAGTTTTCCCACTTCCAGTTTGAGCCACACCAATCAAATCAGAACCTTGAATGGCCACAGGAATGGCTTCGCTCTGTATGGGAGTTGGCTTTTCTAGACCTGCACTCTTCAGAGCTTCCAATAATTTGCTCGGAAGTCCCATGTCTGCGAACTCTCTCACACTCAAATTAGAATCATGAAATTTCATAGGCATCAGATTAACATAAACTAGAGGTAACTTTTGGAAAGTTTAAATAGCTACAGAGACTTTCGCCCAGCTAGACCGAATACGTTAAACTCTACCTATTGTGTAACCTCTTTCATATAATGAGTTTCTATTTAATTTATCAAGGGAGAATAGCTTGAGTCTTCGAAGCCGCTTAGGCGATATAAAGCGCTCATTAGAAGTTTTCTATTTTACTATGCCCGCATTGGGAAATTACTTTTGGAATCGAAAATTAATAGATCTCCAATCGATCCCACGTCAGCTCAATATCGAAATCACGAGCATTTGTAATGCTAAGTGCATTATGTGTCCACGTCATGACATGGATCGAAAAATGGAAGTCATGTCGTTTGAAACTTATAAAAACATTATTCAACAGGCTAAAAAATTGGGAATTCAACGATTTGCTCTTAATGGTTACGGCGAGATCTTCACGGCCCGACAGGATTATGGCGCTTTCATTCTTCACCTTCGAAAAGAAATTCCGAATGCCAATATTTTAATTAATACCAACGGCTCACTCATGGACGCAAAGGCCGCTCAACTTTTAATTGATCAAAAGGTCAATACCGTTCACATCGATATTGATGGCGCAACCAAAGAGACGTTTGAAAAAATTCGTGAAAATTTGCGTTTTGAGATGGTGGTTGGCAACGTTAAACGGCTTGTTGAAATTAGGCGGCAACAAAAAGCCGCATTACCTATTGTTCGAGTCGGGATTTTATCTCAACCAGCTAATCGCCATGAGGTAGAAGATCATCAAAATCAGTGGCGTGGAGTCGCCGACTTTGTTGGAACCGATATTATTGTTTCACGCGGCGGTAGTGTTGATGTGAAAGACGGAATGCTGGATGTTGGGCATCCTTGTTACTTATTATGGTCTGAGATGAACATCTGGTCTGATGGCGGCGTTGTCCTTTGCTGTGATGACTGGAATGCCGAAGAAAACATGGGCAACGTAAGAACACATTCACTTCAGAAAATATGGAACTCTGCAAAGTTTCAAAAGTACCGTGGTCTGCACACAGACGGTCGCGCTAGTGAAATTAAAATGTGCAAAAATTGTACTTGGGCCCGAAGGGGACCCAAATGGTTTGAGACAAAAATGAAAAAGAAAAAAGCGCCCGCTCAGGACGCTTCGAAAGAATCTAAAGTTTCTTACGCGGGTACTTAGTTTATTGGCAAGCACCAACGTGGTCTTGATGTTCAGGAGCACTATGCCCGTGATCCATGTGCGCCTTTAGTGCTGACCGCCCGATACAAATTGTATGCATGCCAGCGGGATTTCCGGGCGGAAAATGGCAGACTAAAACTTTTTTCCCGTCTTCACCACATGATTGGCCTTCAAGAACTTCAGTGACGTTATTAACTTCAGTAGGCATGACTGCCGACTTTGGAACTGGATCTGCTACTGCCGCAGGATGCTCAACTTCAGAGCCTTTAATTGGTGCTACGGTTGGCGCGACCGCAGGTGCCTTGCTGTCGTCGATGGCGGCTACAACGTCAACCACCAGTGGAGGATCTTGTTGTGGAACGGTGCTTGTTCCAAGCTTTTGAGGTGCAGCACCATCTGTCGTAAGCTGAACGCTTCCTGGCTGACCACAGTTTTGAAAGGCAATCAGGACGACTAAGCTTACAAACCCAAATATTAACTTTGTTTTCACGTTTCCCCCGTACCCACACATACTTCAAAAACGCTGCCAACCAAGAACTCACCAGTTTCGATTTAAAATCAAATTTAAATAAAAAAGTGTCGAAACCTTTTCATAATCGAAT
The DNA here is from genome assembly GCA_043780105.1 of Pseudobdellovibrionaceae bacterium. Lineage (GTDB taxonomy): Bacteria > Bdellovibrionota > Bdellovibrionia > Bdellovibrionales > Bdellovibrionaceae > JAYWDA01. The sequence continues at coordinate 7,167 of JAYWDA010000297.1, forward strand.
GAACTTTCGATGATAAGGCTTTGTTATTTCAAATGGTTTTTCTGAAAGTGGCTTAAAACTAGTGTTCGACTAACGTTTCAACATTCCAGTATGAGACAGTAAGCTTTGTCTCATATTGGAATACATCTACTTAATAACTCTTAAAGCAAACTAAACGGGAAACTAAGACTGACCATCGTGAACGACTGATCCAAAGATTTAAAGTTCGTGTCGGCGGATCCATCGAAGGATGAAACCCCACCAGAAGACACGGCGTAACTTGTGTAAGTCGGCTTGATATATTCAAGATTAAGCGACAAAAATTTTATAAACGAAAAACCGATTCCTGCTTTTAAAGCCGATCCACCTTTTAAAACTTCCTCGCCGGCAACACCCGCACTGTTATTCCCCGTACCTTTTAAATAATTTGAAAATCCATAGCCGCCATAAAAGCGAAATAAGAACGGCAAATCAACACCTACATCCGCAAAAATAAATTGACCCTTTGCTGTTCCATCGGGAGTGCTGAGGGGCTTATCGTATTTTACAGCCCAGTTCACGGCCATGTAATCAATGGCCGCCCAAACAGCTAATAATTTAAAACCAACCCGACCGCCATACGCCGTGCCGCTGAGTTTTGAATCCATGGGAGAACCGATCGAAAATCCACCTGTTTTTATTTCGCTGGAGTAAGTGCCTCCGTTTGCGCCAACATAAGGCTCTATTAAAAGACCAGCAAAAGATTTTGGAATCACTGACATAATGAATAGGAACGAAAACAGTCTTAAATACATAAATTCTCCCCTGAAAAGTAAGTTTAGGTTAAATGGCTTTATTGAAATTCCAAAGTGAAAAGCGCCCAATGGTACTTTCCAGGACCAGCCCTTTATTAAAGTCCAGCCAGTGACTTGCGAACATCCCTTTATCAAGGTATGAGGAAGCAAAGGGTGAGGCTCAAAAATGTCTAAAAATTTAATTTTCCAGCAGCTCTTTGATTCTTCCAGTTCAACTTTCACATATCTTCTGGCTGATTCCGAAAGCCATGAAGGCGTCCTTATTGACACGGTCCTTGAACATGTTGAAAGAGACTTGAAACTGATCGACGAATTAGGCATTCAACTTTTATATGTCCTTGATACCCATATTCATGCAGACCATGTCACAGGCGCGGGAAAAATAAGAGATTTAAGGAACATTAAAACCGGCGTCCCTAAGACGGCAAATGTCCTTTGTGCAGATTTAAATCTTGTCGAGGGAGACGAAATTAAATTCGGTTCTTTTACGATTCAAGTTCTAGAAACGCCTGGGCATACGGATGCTTCCTTAAGTTTTATTTGCGAAGGCATGGTGTTCACCGGCGATGCACTTTTAATTCGCGGCACTGGGCGAACAGATTTTCAAAGTGGATCCTCTGCTCAACTCTATACCAGTCTTACCGAAAAACTTTTTAAGCTTCCTCTCGAGACTAAAGTTTATCCGGCCCATGATTACAAAGGCTTTACTTCTTCAACAATAGAAGCCGAAATTAAACACAATTCCCGTGCTGGCGGAGGGAAAACAAAAGCTCAGTTTGTTCAAATTATGTCAGATCTTAAACTTGACCATCCTCAAAAAATTAATGAAGCGTTGCCGGCCAACCAAGCTTGTGGTCATGTTGGTAAGCCCATTGAAAAATAAGTTCGGATCAAAAAGACTGGCCAAATAATCGACAGATTGACGGCCAAGCAGGCGATGGAAGTTGGAAAAAACCAGAACTCTACGATGCGTCAACTTTATGTGGTCTGCCAAAATATATTTATTAATTAAAATTCATAACCTACGGATAAGCTTGATTGGGTGCTTGCTGCAGATCCCGCAGTGTTGGATTTAGAAACCGAAGCTCCAGCTCCCAGTCGCCAAGCCTCTGCAAAATTCCAATAAACGGCTAATTTATCGGTCGTTGAAAGACTATCATCTGATATCACTTTCGAGGTCGACCGTGTAGCTGCAATTTCCCAATCTGAGCTTGGAAAAAGAGTCGCTCCCACTAAAATCGTATTATCATAAAAACCTGACAACGCCGTGCTAAATCCAGAGGAAACTTTTCCCAAAAGATCATGTGAATCTAAAAACTGAAGAAACTCACTGACATCGCGACTGTAACTATATTTTGTATAAGACACTTTAAAACGAACCCATCGGTAAGGCTTAAGCTTCACCGTGATTTGGGTAAATTTTTGATTGATCGTATTTTTCCCACTTGTCGGTTTCGATGGCCCTTGAGAAAGTCTGGGGGCCTTTGCTTCAAAAGTCTGAACATAGTCCAAACTTTCATAATTTAAATCGGCTGCAAGGTAAGGCGAAAACTCGCTTCCTGAAGGGCTGGCCTCACGGCTTTCTTGCATATCTGAGGGGTCCCCTGTCGTCATCACTGGCTTTGTCGCCTCGGGCCCCGTGCTCTGGTCATCAAAATTATATGTGTAGCCCGCTGAGACCGTGAAACCTGAACTTTTTAAATTTTCTTCTGGCGTCGTCGAGTAATTAAAAGATGCGCCAGAACGAAATCGACTGGGCATCTCAACCCCTAATCCTGCCGCAAGATCTGTCGTGTTGTCGGTAATTGCACTTCCTGAAGAATTAGTGGTGTCCGACCTAGATCGATCAGCCGACAAACTCCAACCATAAGTATTAGCTTCTGCATCTTTAGGTTTATTAAATTCTCCAGATCCAGAAATCTCGTAAGTTTTGGTCTGGCTGCTTTGGGAAGCTTCAAGCTCAAGCGATGTCGCTTGAGCTTGAATGGCAACTGTTGAAAAGATTAAAACGACTTTTAAAAAATGCATTGGACCTATACCTAATTAATGTCTATTTGAATTGTCTCTTTTATCTTCATGCTTTTCATGCTTGTCGTCACGACGTTCTTTTCTCTCTTCGCGGCGGTCTTTTCTGCCTTCACGCTTGTCTTCACGCATTTCATGCTTGTCTTCCCGGCGCTCTTCTTTATCTTTGTGAAGTTCGCGACGGTCGTCAACTAACGCCTTTTGATCTTTATTTCTTTCTTTTCTTGCGCCCTCTAAAGCTTCTTTATCTGCCTTGATCTGGTCAGCTGGTGCGCCATCTTTTTTATCGTCACGAAGCTTTTTTCGCGCTTCTACAACTTCCTTTTGATCTTCATTTCTCTCTTTAATTTCACCTTTTAGGCGATCGCGATCTGCTTTAATCTTTACCGTGTCCTCTTTAACCTTCTTAATATCTTCTTTGACTTCCGCCTTGTCACCTTTTGCTTCTGGCAACTCGGCTTTAGCCTGAGCTAAACCCATAACCATTAGTAAACTCATTATCGACATCATTTTGTTTTTCACTGAAACCTCCTTGGTTGTTAATTGAATTCAGGATACTCTTCGGCCATTAAATTCTAATTTAAACGGAATTAAAAAAGATTAATTTTAAACCGTTAAAAGGTACAGAACACTGATAACCCCAATGCTTTTAAGTCTTTGAATAAATCACGAAGTCTCATAACAAAACGTCTAGAAGGCAAAGCCCATATTGATTTGATACAGTCGATACTCAGTGGTGTGCAACGTTTTGGGATTATTAAAATTTAGATCTGTTGCTTCCAGTGACAGACTCACCGGCTCTTTATTGACTCTCCAACCCGAATTATAATTAAGGCCTAACGATACCAAATGGTTTGAAGGTCGCAAATTCAGATCAGTACCAACGGGCGCCAAGCGAAGTGAGGTTCCAAGGGTTGGTCCCATCACAAGGACTTTAGCATGCAAGCCCACAAAAGAGTTAAACCCACTGATCTCTTGTCTTGAAATCATTCCTAAATAATAAGCTCCAACTCCAACTTCGATGGGAACCTCGTTGATCTGCCAAGGAGTTACATATTGAAACCATTCTTGTGTATCGACATGAAAAGCGACGCCATACTCAGGATTGGAGGAGGAAACTCCAACACCTACATCCATCGAACCCACCATTTTAAGATCCAAGAAAAGATTACTTGAAACTTCCCCACCAAGAACTACTGCATTTAAAGTGTAAGGAGCTGCCACAAAATCTTGTTTCAAATCTAAATGACTGGCGCCCACTTTGCCTTTAAAGGCCAATGTTAGGTCAAAGATACTAGATAAACCTTTTACCTTGCTCGATGTTAGGCCCAAACTAGCAAGAACACGCTGTCGTTGCTGAGAATCGTTACTGTTTTCGCTAAAAATAAATAGTTCACTCTGATTTCTTTGAATTTCATCAGACGGCAGAAAGTTGTCCATACTTGGAATACCACTCGTGTAAAGGTAAGCAGGAATGTGATCAATTTTGCGATAAGCCGAGCGCGCTTCCATCCAACCATAATCTTGTTTACGATTGGTCGAATCATCAATTTTATCAACGCCCGCTTTATAATAGAGCGTCCACCAAACTCCGTCTTTAATAGCTGATGCGGATTTCAGCCATTTAAAATCTAATAAATAAACTTTCGAATACATATCAGGCCAAGCTACACAAAGGGTTTTATCAAGGTCGCAGTCTTCAGGCTTCCAATTTCCTGGCTTCTTGTAAAGAGCCTGAAAGTGCAAGTTGGGTAAGGGTCTTAGGGTCATCTCCATCGGTTGGTCAATCGCAGTTAAGGTGTGGAATTTTTTCCACGAATATTGGAACCACAACTCCGTTCGGAAGTCCTGATCCCTGACTGTGATCTTTCTCCAGATGACACCCTCTTTGCGATCAGCACGAACTTTTTCCAGATATTCAACGCCTGAGTCTTCGACTCTAAAGACATCACCTGACCTGAGGGCTCCCACTTGAAGGCCTGTTTCCGGTGAAGCATAAAGAGGAACAACGGAGGTTGGCATTGTTTCTCTAACTTCAAGAAAATAAGTTACGTAAGACTGAATCTGAATATCATTTTTAAAATCTGTTCTTAATTTGTTCCGTAATTCAGTAGGACTTAAACACATCCTATCCTGCGGGTTGGAAGCTGCTATTTTAGGTTGAAGAAAATTTTTTGGCAGCTGTCTGGTTGGTTCTTGACTGACAGATTGATTTTGCTTTTTGTAAATTTCATGGGGATCCAATGGAGCTTGAGCGAACGACACGGATGAAATCAAGACGACTGCCATGATCGCAGAGAAAGACTCGTAAATATGTCTTAGCTTGTTAATTACATTCATCTTAAGTTGTATCGGGATTTATTTTTAAAACTTAATTTGCTGAATGATTTCAGATATCTCGAA
>JAYWDA010000298.1:0-1684 GCA_043780105.1 Pseudobdellovibrionaceae bacterium
GCATTGCAAAGGCCACCCGCTGCAGTTCTTACGAACCCACAGAAGTGGGCACGATCAAAGGAAAGATTTCTTATCTTTCTCCGGAACAAGTTAATGGAGCCGATATTGATGTCAGATCAGATGTCTTTAGCTTGGGAATTGTGGCTTGGGAACTTTTAACGTTACAGCGCCCCTTTACAAAACAAAATGACACCGAAGTCAGCACAATTGGAAGAATCAATAATTGCAATGAATTTATTGTTCCACCGTCTTATTTCAATTCTGAAATTCCAGTTGAAGTCGACGAAGTCGTCTTGAAAGCGTTACAAAAAAATCCTGAAGATAGATATGCGACGGCGGCTGAATTTCAAATTGCTATTCGAAAAGTCATGTTAAAATTTTTTCCGCACTATTCCTACTCGGATACATCATCGATCATGAGTTCACTTTTTGAAGCTGAAATAAATCAGGAAAGAACTGAACTGCAGGAGCTTAATCAAAAGGCGCAGAGCATGATTTTATCATCCGTTGATTCACAGACACTAGTGATCCCAGGCCCTGGAGTTGTCACTGGCGTATTTGATGGACTTCGCTCAGTTATGCCGGAATCAGATCACCTTGATCAAAGGCTTATTAAAATCGAGACTATGTTAAAAGAAAAAGCCAGTCGTTGGCATTATTTAATGTTCGCATTTTATATTGCTTCAATCATTATTTTTAAACTTGACCCGCAGATCCCATTTCTTAACTTCTTAAAAAACTCTAATTCGGTCAAAGCTGGCAGCCTGACTGCCGCCAGTCAGGCACCGCACGCGAAAGCCTTAAAAAAAGACCTCTCTAAATCCAAGTTTTCTAAAAATAATAAATAGCCATTCTACGTAAAATATTAAAGTTGGTTCCTGATAAAGGGCATTAAGATATTCAGCACTTTAAGCGTGATCCTTTTTGTTTTGCTGACACCAATAAACTGCTTATCAGAATTATATTCGATTCCATCTTTAGCAACTAAAGTCGACTTCGATCGAAAGACTTCGATACTAGAGGTTAATTCATCGACAATTTTATTATTGTTACTGTCGGTCATTTTAATCGCGACTTCGCGATTAATGTGCGCTGATCTTGGATCTAAATTAAAGGTTCCAACCAAAGCAATTTTATTATCGATCACCGCCGTTTTAGCATGAACCGTATTAGGTCCATTGTATTCGTAAATCTCAAGGCCCATCGCAATCAGCTCTTTACGAGAGGATCGATAACCGGCCTGCGCAAACAGATTGTCGGTCGACTGCAAAGAATTGGTAATAATTCGAACTCGCACGCCCCGCTTTAGAATTTCCTTAAATACGGCCATCAGCCCGGGAGTTGGGATCAAATACGGAGAAACAATGTTGGCGTCCGTTTGCGCACTTCGCAAGATCTCTAAAAGTTGAGTCGATAACAGATCGTGCTCATTACTATTAAATACTTTTGGATCATGAGACATAAATTCTGCCTGGATTGAATTGGCTCGGTCAGCAAACCAGTCCTTATTGTCTTCATTCTTAACAATATCATCACTCTGTAGCGCCTGAATTTCTTCTAGGACGTGCGCCAGTTTTGCTTTATAATCTGCAATTTTTTTGATGGCATCTTCCCGGAGAAATTGACAGTGCTGTTGATCGCCTTGCCCCAAGCAACCATCTTGGGCTACTTTGTCTTTAGAATA
>JAYWDA010000299.1:0-5638 GCA_043780105.1 Pseudobdellovibrionaceae bacterium
TGATCTTGCGAAATCTTACCTGACATAAAGGGCTGGATTCCATTTGTATTCATTTCAGTCAGGGCGGGGCTCATCACAAAAAAAGTAAGAAATAAAGCCAAACCAACTAACAGCTGATTGGGCGGCATTTGTTGAACGCCTAAAGCTTGGCGCAAAAAAGACAAAACAATGATAATGCGGGTGAATCCGGTCATCATAATCAGGATTGCCGGCGCTAACGTAAGGACGGTTAAAATCATGACAAGTTTAATTGCGCTAACAATCTCTGTTGGATTATCCGTCGTCTTGAATCCTAAATTAACACTTGGCAAAGTCATTTGAGCCCAAGCCGACGAGCTTAGGAGCATCACTGCGAAACCAATCAATGTGACGAAGATCCATCGAGGACTTAATTTCACTGAAAGTTCCTCATGCTCTTAAGGCGGCGATGAACGATGTCTTTGATTCCAGAAATCGCAAAGTCTTCTTCTTGAGTTGTTGTGCTCTCATCAGATTGCACTTGCTCGTTCAAAGTCTTAGAGAACGTTTTAGGCATTTCTTCTGGAATGTCTTCATCAAGTAAGGATAAAGATTTTACTAAATTAATATTTTGATCCGTGATTCCAATTAAAATAGATTCCCCAGCCACTCGTACGAGAGCCAGGCTTTTTTTCGGTCCAAAATGATGCTGCGACAAAACCTTGATCTGTGCTTGCGTCTTTGCATTTTTTGGCATCGAATACTTTCTTAAAAAGTAAAACCCTCCACCCGCAAGCAAAGCTAAGATCGCTAAACTGTAAATTACTTTTCCAACCATTCCTTCAGAAGCCACGGCCTTTTTAGGAGACTCCAAGTTCAGCGGGATCTCGGTTTCCGCCGGAGCCTTAATAGCTTCAGTTTCTGTAGCAGGAATATTCACAACTTTTGCGAGCTCTTCAGCCGCAAAGGCTATAGGGGCTTGGAAGCAAACAATAAAAGTCAGAATTAAGATTGAAAAAATTGATTTCATAAAATCCTTACTTGTTCAGTTGTTCAACACGCTCGGAAGGCGAAATAATATCTGTTAAACGCACGCCAAATTTTTCGTTAACAACAACCGCTTCCCCACGGGCAATCAGTTTGTCATTGACTAAAACTTCCATTGGTTCACCAGCTAATTTATTCAGCTCGATCACACTTCCTTGCGTCAGATTCAAAAGATCACTGACAGGCATTTTTGTTCGACCTAATTCAACAGTGACTCTTAAAGGAATATCCAAAATCATTTGCAAATTTCGATCTTTGGCTGTCGAAACGTGACTTGCGCCATCGCCACCACCAGATGAACCATGCCCACCAGACTTGGAATCCATAGCCGCGGTCATCGCATCGGCCTCTTGAGCTAACTTCTCGGCTAGGTTGTCTAAATCATCGACCACTTAAAAACCCCCTTACTTTTCTATTGCACGTGTGACTTGCACGGCGACAGTGCCGTGATGGTTTCCGTAATATCCTTTAAACTTTGCAACGCCCTCAACTTGGACGTTTAATTCTCCAGTAGCATCCTGTGTTAAAGGAATAACATCACCGGCTTTCATCTCCATTAAATCTTGAAGAAGAATTTCTGTTTCTCCCAGACTGACTTTGATATCTAATCGCGTATCCATTAATTGTTCTTTAATAATTGCAGTCCAAAGTTTTTTATCTGTTTGATCGGATTCAACTTGGAAGCCGTTAGAAAGTTTTTGCTTGATCGGCTCGATCGTCGAATAAGGAATCACAATGGAAATGGTGCCCGTCGCATTTTCAAGCTCGACATCAAAAGTGGATGCTATCACGACATCTGTTGGGGGAACGATCCCCACGAACTGTGGATTCACTTCGGTTCGAACAAAAGAACATCCGATTTTTTCAACAGAAGCCCAGGCATTTTCCAAGTCATTGATGCCTAGCTCGACAACTTTACGAACGATGCTGAGTTCAATGGGAGTAAAATCTTTTCCATCAATTTTTGTATAGGGGCGATCTGCTCCCCCAAAAAAACTGTCAACTAAGGCATAGGCAAGTTTACTTTCGATCACCATCAATGCCGAACCACGCAAATTTCCAAAACGCAAAACGCTCATGCAAGTAGGCAATGGTAAGGTGTTAATAAACTCCCCAAATTTTAAAAACTCAGTGCTAGTCAATGTGATCGAGGCAATTTTTCGAAGAGAGGAAGAAAGACTGACGCGAAAAGCGCGCATGAATTTTTCATAGATCACTTCAAGCTGAGGAAGACGACCCCGAATGATTCGATCCTGACTGGTCAGGTCATAGGCCACAACTTTTTTATCGTCTATCCCGCGTGAACCGTTGCCGGAACTGTCGGACTTTGAACTGTCGGCGTTCGATACTTCCCCTTCCGATACAGCGGCAAGGAGGGCATCAACTTCACTCTGGGATAAGACCTGATTCATGGTTGATCCTTAATTATATATAAAGTCTGTAAAGAAGACGTTAGTGATTTTGCCTTTTGTTAAATATGAATTAATGGTGTCTTTAATTTCATTGCGAAGATTATTTTTTCCTTCTTTATTTGAAACCTCTTCATAAGTTTTCGAAGAAAGAATAATAATAATATAGTCACGGATTTGAGCTTTTCGTTTTTCAATCTCTTCCGCGGCGCCATCGCCTTTTAATTCAAGCTCCATATTTACTTTGGCAATTTTGCGACCTTTAGAGCCTGCTAAGTTGACGATAAACGTTTCCAAAGGCACGACTTTTCCGACGCTGGTCTTATCTTCGTGCACTTCTTTTTCCTGGGCCTCATTTTCACCTTTGATCACCTGTTCAATTTTAGGTTCGGCCGCATCTTTTTGCCGACCCTTGTAAAGCATGAAGCCAACAGCTCCAACGATGATGACGTTAATAATGGCGACAGCCATCCAAAGAACAGGCTTTTGTCCTGATCCCCCGCTACCAGATGCTGATGCGGCTTGCGCGGCGGCTGCTTTTTCCTCTGCCACTCTATCCTCCTTGATATGAGCGAACACTACTCTGCATTACTCACAGCAACGAAAGTGCCAACTAGTCATTGGTAGGTAAGTCGTGGGTCGGTGATGATTCAATTGCGACCAAACAACATCTGTTTGAATTTGAAGAAATTAATGAAAGGAATTTTTAATCAAAGAAGTCATGATTTTGACAATCAGTGCGTTTCTTCTGACAGCATCGATGAGACAGACTGGACCAAAGTGGGTGTTAACAAACCGTTCGTCGCCATGATTGCATTTTTATAGGGATCGTAAGTTTTACCTCTGTAAGTCACAACTTCTCCACCGGCTTCTTGCACCAAAAGCAGGCCTGCAGCGGTATCCCAAGGACTTAAATTTCGCTCCCAAAAAGCGTCAAAAACACCGCGAGCCACCATACAAAGGTCGTAAGCAGCCGCTCCCGCTCTGCGAATTCCACGCGAAACGCGCACCAAATTCGAAAATATTTTAAGCTGTTCATCTAAAGCCGATGTGTTGTCGGCAAAAAATCCCGTAGCGAGCAGCGAATTTTTCAGTTCTTTCGTTTGACTGACTTTGATGGGCTTGCCGTTAAGAAATGCGCCACCACCACGAATAGCTGTGTAGGTTTCATTCATCATTGGCACATCAATGACTGCGATTTGTATTTGCCCTTGAAACTCTAAACCTAAACTGATGCAAAAAATTGGAAAGCGATGCACGTAATTTGTGGTGCCATCTAAGGGATCTAAAATCCAGCGTGGCTTATCAGTGGCCGGCATCCCGACTTTGGTCCCTGTCAAATAAGCTTCTTCTTCTCCTAAAAACTCTGATTCTGGAAAAAATTTCTGAAGCTGTTTTTTTATAATCTCCTCAGACGCCTTATCGGCTTCACTGACAAGACCGGCGTGAAGCTTTTCTTCGATTTGCTCTAAGTGCCCATAATGTTTAAGCAAAATCTCGCGCCCAAGGCGACAAGCTTGAATGGCTTTAAGAAGGACATCTTCGTTATTATAGCTTTTCATCATCTTCACCCCGGATTGACGGAACCACGCTTGAGAGGCTAACATAGTATTAAGGTCAATGGAATGGCCGGTTAACAATTGAACTTATCGTTCGATCGCGAGGAATGAATGGCTGCGAAATCTGATGCAATAGTGAAATTAGTTTTAGTGTTTGTGATCTCTTTATTGTCTTTTGCTGTCGGCACGTTTGTTGGCAAAAAGTACAGTGACCAACAACATAAAATGGCGGCTTACGAACCTTCTAAAGTAGAATCTTCAGATCGCCATGTCGCTTCTGAAAAAGAAGTGGGCAAAGTTGGCGCGATGAGTGACGAAGAAATCGCAAAATTAGCAGAAGAATTTGTCACTGACGATACCGACACAAAAGAAGCAAAGCCTGAGATGGCTAAAGCGGAAGAAGCTCGAACGCCAGCCGCTGCCACAGCAAAAACGGCAGAAGTGGCTCCAGCAGCTCCTTTGAAAGTCACTCATACTATCGTTGAAAATAAACACGCCGTCGAAGCAAAACCTGCAGCTGCTGCAGCAACTGCAAAAGGTCCCCGTTTACCGGCGGCCCTTCCGCAAAATGTAGCGCAGTACCCAGCCGGAAAATTTACTGTGCAGGTCGCGTCTTTTAGCAGCGAAGACGATGCTAAAAAAAGAGCCGAAGATTTAAAGAATAAAGGCTACAGCGCTTTTTATTTACCAGCCAAAGTGAACGGACAAAGTTGGTTCCGTGTCAGCGTCGGTCAATTCCCGACAGAGAACGAAGCCAAGTCTTACCGCACAGAGTTTATGCAAAAGTCAAAAATCGAAAGTGCGATCATTCAAAAAATGACGAACTAATTAGAACTGAACAGAGAGTCGCGCTAAGGCGTCAGGATTTGGATTAGGATCTAAATTTTGACCGCTGATCAAGCGCGCCTCAACAAATAAAACGATATATTTAAAGACCTCATACTCAGCACCCATACCTGTGGCCGCTGTCCACTTGTTTCCCGAGCCAAGATCTTGCTTCAAACCATAAAAAGAAGTTGTCACTTGTTCTTGATAAATACCAAATCCGCTACCGATGGTGGCGTGAAAGCCGTGATTTTTGTAATATGAATAACGGTACCAACCTAGCAAATCTTGAAAGCCACGTTCCACGTGATAAGTTTCGTTGCCACTGCTTTCGCCAAAGCGAGAATATTCCACCGAAAATAAATGCCGATAAAGACGAAGTCCCAAGGCAACATTGACAGGTTCGCGAGGCTCCAGAACAGGATTTGTTGAAGCCTCCATTCGTCTTTCAACACCCACCGGAGAAATCACCCATTGCACGGGTTTGGAATCATGTAATTCTAAGACAGGTAAAGCCTCTGTGCCTTCAAAGCTTTTCCAAGCTTCATCGACACTCTTTGCTTTAGCAAACGCCGTACCCGTGAAAACCGCTAAAGTGATAAATAATTTTATAGCTGTTTTCATTTTGGCCGACCGGTGCAAGTCGATTTATGATTGATCAGACGTTCAAATTCTTTGCAGTGAACGCGAATCAGTTCAGGATTTTTTAGGCGAAATAACTCCAGCACGTTTTCTGGCTGGATCGCACTGTGATTTTTATTCGTTAAAAGGCTTTCCCGAAGATCTTCAAGCATCCCAATAATTTGCTGAGTCAGCGCCAACTGCGCATTGGCATCCAGC
>JAYWDA010000300.1:0-3179 GCA_043780105.1 Pseudobdellovibrionaceae bacterium
TGAAGGCTCTTGCCTGAATTCGAGTTCAATTTTCTTAATTTCAACATCGCCAGTTTTACTTAAAATAATTTTTTGAGCCGCTTTTAAATTATCTGCATAATTCAGTGCTGAGCTTAAGAGTGTTTTTGATTTTTGATGATCTAGCTGTTCAGCATGTTCTTCGTCTTCATTGAGGAAACCCTGTACTTGTAAAACAAGCCCAGAAATTGAAGTGATAATTAAAAATATAAGTGCCGGTATGCTTAACCAACGGTGCCATTTTCTCACGCCTAAAATATTAGGTAGATTGTATTGTTGTGTCTATTTAATAACGCTAGCGCCGTGTTTAATGAACACGACTTCTGCGAATCAGGAAAACGGTTAGGGAAATAACTGCAACAATCACACTGATCATCAATGCGCCGCCTAAAATCATACCACCCCAGCCCATACCACCGCACATAGGGCAGGACATTCCTTCGTTTCGGTTTATACAATGGCTGGTTGAATGGTTACTTTCACAAGGAAGTTTTCAGTTTGACTGGGATCAAGGAAATCAGACAAAAAGTCATCAAAAGCATAAAGTGACTTCTGATGAAATTGAAGAGGTCTTTTTGATGGCTGAAGCCACCAGGGCTTTGGGTGAACAAGTGAGCCATTCTCCACAAGAGCCCCGCTTTGGAATTCTACGGTTATCTCAGCCCGTGAAATGAGTCAGAAAGAAAGGAAGTTGTATGCCGAATTATGTTAAAAATGAAAAGGGTTACGAAAAGGGATCTACTTTTGATTCTAAAAAAATCAAAGCCGCCTACAAAAAAATCAAGGTCGCAAAAAAGCATCCTACAAGCATCAACCTCAGTGAAGAGACTATTTCTGAGCTGAAGGCCCTAGCGACTAAAAAGGGGTTACCTTATCAGACATTGATGCGAATGCTTGTGCTTGAGGGAATTGCTCGGCTTAAAAAGGCAGCTTAGGGGAGATAGCCGCGCCTTAGATTTAAATGCTTAGTGATTGAAGCCGTTGGATGCCTATCAAGGATTGGGTTCTATACGGCTGACAAATAGATTTCGTTGGGATACTTTTGAAATGATGACCATTTATGAATATGTATTTTCAGCATTGAGCCAAGTCGCTGTCGTTATTGGAGTCGCTTGTTTAATCTATGGATTTCACTGGCTGTTTTTTCGGAGACACCTAGCAGGCCAATCTTTGTATAAATATTTAGGACTTAATTCGACGCGCACACAAATTGATAAAGTCTTTTGGGCCATCTGGTTTGGGCTAACGACCTTCGCAATCCTAAGTATAATAATCGAATTTCGCTTCAGTGAAACTTTTCGCCAGATGCTTATGAGCGATAGCTCTCCGTATGGCAAAATTTTGAAAACGGGATTTGATTCGACGACTATTTTAAAAGGACTGATCTATTGTTTTATTCAGGCTAGTTTTTCCGAGGAACTTCTTTTTCGCGGCCTTATCGCAAAGAGGCTATTTCGTGTTCTCGGGTATTTTTTTGGTAACGTTTTGCAAGCTTTGATCTTTTGGCTTATGCACTTGATTATATTTCGACTGGTTGCGGGCGAGTGGTTTTCATTCTTGCAGCTGGTAATATTTGCCACAAGTTTTAGCCTAGGGATAATTTTAGGTTTTGCAAATTACAGGAAAGGCGGCGAAGGCATCGCTCCCTCTTGGATTCTTCATGGAACTGCGAACTTTGCTAGCTTCCTCACTTTGGCAATGCTCTGGCCGAGGTAGGCCAATGCCTCTTGTTTATAATCGATTAAAACTCAAAGCGACTGAGCTTTCATGGTCGCGAGTCCGCAAATCAATCATCAAATAAAAATCAGGGATGTCTTCAGTAAAAGCCCCAATCTTCAAAAAAAGATTGGAGCGGGAGATGACTTCCCAGTCCTTTCACATGGTTGCAACGAATTGGCAGGGATTGGCAGGGTTATCTCACCGCATTGAGCGGCAAGACAGCGGCTTCTCCTTCTTGAGGAACTCGGATGCGTAGGCCATCTGTTTGGCCCTTCATATTAATGCCAGCAGACCGAAAATACTCATCCGTTGTACTTAGTTTTGCGTGTCCGACGTTTTCTTTGACGATCCCTAGTGGAACTCCATCGATGAGCGCTTGGGTAATATGTGTGGCCCTGAGTTGATGATGGGTCACCTCTTTGATTCCGATTTCTCTACAAAACTGCCTTAAGACTTCGGCTTGTCCACCGTCGGTCCAGTGATGGCATTTTATTTCGATAATGAAATCTGAGGTCGATCTTAGCTTCATCTCTTTAAAGACCGGAACGATGTAGTTTGGTATTGCTACAACTCGCTCTTCTCGGTCCTTTAAAAGCTCCACGAGACCTTCTCGTGGAATCAGCTGACGTCGTAAATAAATAAGTCGCTGATTGAGATCAAGATCCGTCCATTTTAAGCCAGCCAATTCGCTTCGTCTAAGGCCAAGTGTGACCGTTAAAAGCCAAATATTGTAATACTGGTGACCTAAACGTTTGGCTTCAGACAAAAGCCTATCGACTTCCTCGTGGGTCAGAGCTTCTTTTCGCCTCTTCGGAACTTTTCGCATTTTCATTCCTGCGAAAGAATTCGTCTTTACGGTTCCCATGTGAAATGCGTAGGTGAAGACACATTTTACCTCTTTCAGAATATGAAACGTCATTGAACGATTAAAGCCTTTCAGCTCCATATCGTCTAATTGATCATTTACAAACTGAGGTGTGATGAGATCGATATGCCTCGGTGCCCACGGTTTTACGTGATTCAATCGGCTTTTCTTGCTTCGCACGACTTGCGGGCTGTACCCATTTGGATTTTTCGCTGTACGAACTTTTTCTTCAAGATGTTCATAGTAGCTTTCCAGGAGCGGACCCCATTGAGTGAATCCTGCCCCGTCGGGTCTTTCTTCGCGACACGCACTCCAAAGCTCGCGATAAATTCGCTCTGCTTTGGGTTTAGACGGAATACTTCGGCGTTTTTTCTGTATTCGCGTGCCGGTGTAGCGATTGATGGCTTCAACAACCACCATATAAAACGTTTTTCGTACACCCGGCGCGACTGCTTTGCTGTAAGGAATTATTCCCATACGTGATCTCCTTTAAAAAGAAGATCAAGATCCGTTTTTTTAAAACGAAGACTCTTGCCCAGAAGTTTGTATGCTTTGATCTTGCCTTGATAGACCCACT
>JAYWDA010000301.1:0-1724 GCA_043780105.1 Pseudobdellovibrionaceae bacterium
GAGTTGCAAAAATTAAGGTGATGGTTTTCATGGTGACTCCAAGGGGGTTTTAAGCTTTTCGACTTATATATAAAATTTAAGGTAAGGTAATAATCATATAGTCGCCCTCTCGCTGCCGAGTCATACCCTCGGTCGCGACAGGTTTTTCAAAGGGAAAATCTTCTCTGAAAGACTGGTAGGTAGCGGTGGCGACCTTTTTATCATCGGTCTTGAACTCGTCTTTAAAGGCACGCTTGCCCTCGACGGTAGCTCGGTCTTTCTGAATCGTGACTTTGACAGCATCTTTTTCATGAGGCGGGACGTAGGCTCGAATGACATAAGAATGTTCGTTTTCTTCAATCTGACTGCCGCGATCTTGAACTTTATAAAATGGATCTTTGTCTTTACCCGCGTATTTTGTGGCTTCGGTCAGGAATTCTTTTTTCTGCTCATTCAGTTCTTTCACATAATTATTAGATTGAATGGCTAGCGTAGTGCGGTTGGCATCATCGTTGGTCGTGTATTTAGATTTAAAATGCTGCCCTTGGCTTTTAAGTTGGTCGTCGTAAGCATTTTTATTGTTTTCTAATTTAGCGTTGTAGTCTTCTTGCAACCTTGTTTCTTTGGACATCCACTGCTCTTGTTGGCGCTGGAACTGTTTGTCATAATCTTTGTCCAATCGCACTTTGCGATTTTCCTGAGCTTTTGTCTCTTCAAAAATGGCTTGCTGGCCTCGGCTTTGAAGCTGACTGACATCTTTTTGATTATTTTCGCGAACCAGTTCCTTTTTTGAGGCGCCCATCGCAAGTTCACTTTTAATAGCTTGATCACTTTGCTGATTGATTTCAGCAATACGATTTTTAGTAGAGGCTTGAAGATTGTCGATTTGTTTATTGTAGCGTTCTTGAGCTAGTCTGATTTCAGTGTTGGAGCGGTTTCTAACTTCTTCCACTTTTTTGCCACTGAACGCTTCGGTCTCATTCACTTTTTTTTGTGTGTCGGCACGGACGCGGTCAATTATTCCTTGGCGACTTTCTTTAGCTTGGTCGATTTTATTTTTATAAGTTTCTTCAACTTCGTTAGTTTCTTTAGCGACTTTTTCTTGAAGCTTTTGCCGACTTTCCTGGGCGTGTTCAAGCTCTACATTTTGAGTTTTTTTAATGTGATTCACAGAGGCTTGACCTTGTTCAAGGGTGGACTCTTTTTTGCCAACAAAATCTTGTTTTATTTGTTGAATCTCACCATCTTGTTCAGTGACAAGTTTCTTACGTTTCCTGGCGTGCTCCGATTGGAGTTCGCTCAGTTCTTCTTGTTGTTGTTTTCGTTGCACTAACGCGACATCGGGCACGGCACGGCCTCCACGAGTTCAGGTTAGCATATTTTGATCAGTGACTCGCGCAGCTCAGCGAGTGGGCGGTGAAATCTGGTCCTGTGGCGAACTTGTTTCAGGACTTATGACGGGGGCTCGCGGAGATTTGCAAAATGCCTGGAAACTATCCGTTCGGCCGTAACATCTCCAAGTGTCGATGTAAGAAATTTTCTCATTGGGATAGACAGGATAAAATCTTCGATATTGTTCAGGGTCTAGATTGCTTTCGAGCAAGCGAAATATTTCTGGCTGACCTGGACTGATAGGTTGTTGTGTGAACTTTAAAAGAAAAACTCTGTATTCTGCGTTGGCAGAAAGCGCTTGAAAACAAATCAGCAATGTAAAAAGAATCTGCGTAGGTTTCAAAGCCCCGTTC
>JAYWDA010000302.1:0-3633 GCA_043780105.1 Pseudobdellovibrionaceae bacterium
CAAAACTTGGGTGCGCGTTACGAGCAGCCTTTGACACGAATTGAATATTCCCAAGATCAAAAAGAAATCGAGATTGAAAACTGGATTAAGTCCAACCCAACTGAAGCAAGCCGTGTTCAAAAAGAGTTAGTTGAAAAGCAACTTGTGACCGTTGCCGAAGCTGATGCGCTTTATGATGTGATCTCTTTACCGAAATTAGAAGCTTTGGAAAAATTAAAGGCTTTAAAAATACCTGAAGCAAAAAGTTTAGAGCCCCTGCTTGAATCGTTTTCAAGTTATCATGTTTTTGGCACCGATGAAGTGGGTCGAGATGTCTTCTTGCGCTTAATTTATGGCGCTCGAGTTTCGATCGGCGTTGGTATTTTAGTTGCTATTGCGTCAGCGCTGATGGGCTTGGTGATTGGCGCTGTGGCGGGTTACTACGGAGGGTTTTTAGATAATGCTCTGATGCGATTAACGGATGCTCTGCTATCTTTGCCGCTGATTCCGGTTTTAATCGTGGTGGCTGCGATTGATTTACAGAAAGTGCCTTTTTTAAATTCGCTTTTGCCCACCGGCATGGAAAGCATTTTCAAAATGGTGATTATCCTTTGTCTTTTTTCTTGGATGGGAGTTGCCAGATTAGTGCGTGGAAGCATTCTTTCCTTGCGCGAACGAGAATTCGTTTTAGCTGCAAAAACTTTGGGAGCCAAAGACAGCACTATTATTTTACGCCACATGTTTCCGAATGTAATCGCTCCAATGCTGGTTTCTATTACCTTGGGCGTTGGTGAATCTATTTTATTTGAGGCGGCCTTAAGCTTCCTTGGACTGGGCATTATGCCCCCAACTCCAAGCTGGGGAAATATGCTTAATAATGCTCAGGAAGTGATTTATAAAAATATTTGGCTCTGCATTCTTCCTGGGGTTATGATTCTTTTGACGGTGATCAGTTTTAACTTTTTGGGTGACGGCTTACAAGATGCTGTCGATCCAAAAGCTATTCGTCGATAGGATGAAATGAAACTGCTTAAATCAATCAAGGAATGGATATTTTTTGAACGCAGGTTTCGTGTTCGAAAAGATTTGCATCATCTTTTAGAAGAGCTGCGGGATTGCAACGATTTTGAAAAGCGTGTGGACTGGGTCATTTATTTTTGCGCTTGGCTGAGGCTCCCCCACAATCCCGAACTTGATACGGCCATCGACCTGTCAAGGATTCCCAGCGTCCGCTTTAAATATGTTCTGCAAATCCTTGATAAGAATCAAGCGATGAAGGCTCGTTTCTTTGAAGTCATTCAGCAAACTTTGATGGATATGAGTGATCTGGATTTTTTTAGCGAAGTGGGCTTAAGCAACCAAGTTGGCTTCGTCCAAGAATTAACTGAAAGAATGATGATGAAGGTGTTACCTTCGACACCTTTAAAGCACGATCTTTCGTCTTTGATTTCGCAGCTTTTTCCTGATGAAGAGGACCTGGTTTGGATTGATCACCTGGATGAAGAAATTCTAACAACATTGTTAAATGAATTTTTAAATCATCAAACAGTGCCTATGACTGCGGTTGTTTACGATCTGACAGATGCTTTAGTTTTCCTAGGCAGCCAGATCCAATCATTGGCCTTAAGCACGCAATTTAGAAAGCGCCTCCCGTATCGACATTTAAAGGATATGCCTTTCTATAATTTTAGCACCCTTCTGCATGACTTCACACAAGCACGACGTCAGGAAAATTGGGATCGCCTTAAAGACCTTCAGCAAAAGATTCTGATCGATATCTCAAAGTGCCATGAAGCCCTGGACGATATTCACTCCCATCTGGATGAACATGGGGTCAGTCTTTCTATCATTTTCCAAATGGAACGCCTGCGGCGCCAGCTAGCGCGAGTTATGATCATTGTTGAAACCTTGGTACAGCCGGTGGTGCCTGCCGTGACCTTTAGGGAATTTTTGTTGCAGCTGGTGCATGATGTTCAATCAAAAGGAAGTCTGCGCACTTTCTTGCACGATTCTTTACAACTTTTAACTTTAAAAGTGGTCGAGAGAAATTCAGAAATCGGTGAGCACTATATCACCCACACAAAAGCAGAATACTTTTCCATGTTTCGAAAAGCTGGTGGTGGTGGATTTATCACAGGCTTTACTGTTTTTCTAAAGCTAGGCGTTGCGGCCCTTGGTTTGCCAGGCTTTTTAGCTGGTTTTTTTGCAAGTTTAAACTATTCGGCCAGCTTCCTTGCCATTCAATTTTTTGGGTTTTCACTAGCTACGAAACAGCCGGCTTCAACGGCTCCTAGTATTGCAACAAAACTGAGGAATTTAAACCCCGGCAAGCTGTCTGAAGTCACCGATGAAATGATGGCTCTTTTGCGGACTCAGTTAATTGGAATTTTAGGAAATTTATGCCTAGTGATTCCAACCACACTTATTATTTTTTATATTCACAAAACGATCTCTGGCCACAACTTAATTGCCACAGAAAAAGCTGAGTACATTCTGCACTCGACTTTTTTAACAGGGCCATCTTTTATTTATGCAGCTTTTACTGGATGTTTACTTTTTGCCTCAAGCCTGTTTGCTGGCTGGTTTGATAACTGGGTAACCTTTCGAAAAATCAAAGAACGCATTCGCTACAATGAAAAGATAAGAAATATTTTTGGTCGCAGGCAAGCTCGGGCCACAGGACTTTTTATTCAGAAAAATGCAGCCGCGTTGGCTGCTAATATCAGCTTGGGATTTATGTTAGGACTTCTTCCCGAAATTCTGCACTTTTTTGGTATTCCCTTAGAAGTGCGACACATTACTTTATCAACGGGAAGTTTAGCCATCGCCGTTCCCACACTGGGATTTGATATTTTACTGACTTGGCCTTTTTGGAACGCAATGATTGGAATTTTAGTGATTGGCGCATTGAATTTATCCGTTAGCTTCGCCTTGGCCTTTACGCTAGCGCTGAGTGCACAGAAAATTCGCCGTCCTCAACGCCGGGCTTTACTACTTTCTTTTTTAGAGAGAATCGCAAAAAGCCCCTTGCAACTTTTTTTGCCGCAAGGGACGCCCTCTAAGTAGATTGGCTTGGCTGATTTTTTGTTGTCGCTATTTATTTACAGGCTGGCACAACGAGATAATATTCCTCATCATGAATCGTGGGCATCAAACAAGGACCAAGGTTAATAGCGCCTTCCTTGATTGATAAACTAGCGTCACAAATTTCGGTTCCACGACGGTTCAAACCCGAAGTCAAAATACGAACGACCTCAAAATCGTTTCCTTCGTAGCAAAGATTTTCTTTTAATCGAAGGTCATAAAGATACCCAAGAAGAGGCTTTTTCGCCAAATTGATATCTTCCTGCGAAACCCGTTGAACAGACCCGTTTTCAGTCCAAACAAGAGCACTGGTTGCGGCCATAGCTGTCGACGTCAAAAGCATAAGAACTGCACAAATTTTAAGCATTATAAACCCCCTTTAGGAGGCCCGAACCTAGCGGCGTTTAAAAGATTAGGCAATAGCAATCAAGCCCGGGCTGAATTGTTCCACTGGTTTTTGGATTTTTACCACCGTAGCGGCTGACTATTACCCACAAGTTTGGTTTCAAATTTGCTAAGTGATAGGGCTCTCAAGGGGGATGACAATGGAAGAAGATATCTATCTGTCGT
>JAYWDA010000303.1:0-2623 GCA_043780105.1 Pseudobdellovibrionaceae bacterium
AGGAATTCGGCCTGCCTAAAAAGCCTTACACTTTTATACCAAGGTGAAGTGCTGGTGGGCAGAGCCCAAATATAATACGGCAATAAAGGAACAATAATCCAGGTCTGTTTCCCCAGCGCTGCACTGGCATGGGCAACGCTGGTGCAAGAAGTAATCACTAAATCTAATTGATCTAAAATAGCCAACGTATCTTCCCATGTTTCCATCGGTAAGACCGTTTCTTCTTTTTGTAGGTTAACCCACGACCTTTTTTTGCCCGTCGAGCTATTCTCAACCGCTTCAATCAAATTTTCTGGTGGAAATCTGCGAAATTGCTCATGTTCAAATTTTGGATTTCCATAAAACCTAAGACCAATTTTTTTTTCATTTTTAGGATAATTTTGCTTAAAATATTCCGCCCATTTCTTTTTATGTTCCGGGCAGACAGTTAAATAAGGCTCTCCAGATAAATTTTTATATTCATACTCTAAAATGCGTCCTGCACTCATGGCGGGAACCCAATAGTCATGATAAATTTCAGGAGATCTGCGATTTCCGATAACAGCTGAAACACCTTTGATGCGAGAAAAGGGGCTGGCTAGGCCAGAATCACAAGTCAAAATAACTTTTGCGCCCTTGCTTGCAAAATCTTCGGCGAACCTGGCGTTGATAATTTCATCACCTAAGCCGCCTTCAGAACACATCAATAAGTATTTACCGTTAAGATTTTCGTTTCGGTAAATAGGTTTTTGAGTATTCAGTGGAGGGTCACCAAAAACCTTTTCCCAGCGGCCACAATCAAGAAGTTTTAAACCTTCCAGCAAGTTTCCGTTGCGCATTTCATACCAAGCTCGGTTAAATCCGGCCCGGTTGCAAGCGGGTGATAATTTTTTAAGTTCATCCGTCACGCGTTGGCCGTTTTTAAAATCGCCGCGTAAACCAGAAATAAGCTGCTGATCCAGCAGGGCTAGCTTGGAAATATCTGTATTTTTTGAGAGGTATTTATTTATCACGTTGTGTGACCATCATGGTTTAAGTATGACCCGATAATTATAAATCTGGCAACCAAGTTACATACACATCAGTTCCCATCACTAAGAAACTATACAGAGTGTGTCTGGTTGCTGTCGTTGCCCCGTGATCGGATGGCATATGCACTGTCAGGCCTGTGACTCCCGCATCTGAAAATGCCGTAAAGCTACAAGTGGCTGACGTTGCGCCTTTGACTGCGAAAGTAAAAGAGCCACCATCCTTCATATTATTCAGAATAAAAGCACCGCAACTGGCAGCTGTGTGCTGTAAATTTCCTGTTGAAAAATCAACCGTTGCTGTAGCGTTAACATTGGATGGTTTAAATACGACAGTTCCCGTCATTGTTCCGCCAGCCAGTGGTAAATAACTTCCTAAGCTAGTGAGTGAGGCAATTGTTCTTCGAACAGCCCCGGAATCCGTGTAGAACAAATTCGTACCATCGTATTCAACAGCACCCGCTTCAGGGGTTGTTAAAACAGGGCCCGACGTAAACTTTAGTGGAGCTGTACTTGCTGCAGCTGTTCCTGCTTTAATATTAATTACTGCTGTTGGTAAAGTTGTTCCAATTCCGATGTTACCGGTAGAATCAATTCTTAATCGCTCAGCTGACGAAGTCGAAATTGCTAAATTACCTACTCCTGAGCGAAACATTCCCGTCGTAGCATCACCCACAAAAGTGTATGTTGGAGCGGCTGCTGATACCGTCCCACTCAGTCTGACCTTAAAGTCTCCATTAACTCCATACAGGCTGCTAGAGTTTGTCGTCAGATTCTGACTTCCCGCGAAGGTAAAATAGATAGTCCCTGCCGTTCCATTCTTAAATAGACCCGTATTTGTACTGCTCGCAAAAGAAATTGAAGGCGCTGCCGCAGTCCCATTACCAGTAATGAAAGTCGTCGCTTGACTTGTCCCATTGACATGCAAAAGATTTCCGGGACTCAGTGTTCCGATACCCACGTTACCAGTTGCATCAACCCGTATTCTTTCAGTGCCTGCAGTTGATAATCCTATCATATCTGTCGCCGCACTAAATAAACCTGATGATGTAGAACCCACTCCCACTGAAGGTGCCGCTGCTGTTCCCGCTGAGGAAACCACGGCACCGGCCATTGTTCCACCCGCCAGTGGTAAATAACTTCCTAAAGTTGTCGCGGTTGCAATCGTTCTTCGCACAGCGCCTGAATCTGTAAAAAATAAATTCGTACCATCGTATTCGACAGCACCCGCTTCTGGCGTCGTTAAGTTGACTCCCGATGTGAACTTCAGCGGAGCTGTATTTGCGGTTGCTGTTCCTGCTTTAATATTCAGAACAGCTGTTGGTATAGTTGTTCCGATACCAACGATAGGGACGATGGCTTTCACACAAAACTTTTTGAGATTTTATAACCTATGGTAAGCAATGAATTTTTTAGTGCTTACCATAGGTTAGGGAATTTCCCCTAAACTGAGACTCTTGTTGTTGAGTTTTTTCTATTCTTCTTAATTATGTCCGATTTTTGTCTATTTTCGTACAAAAGCAGGACACGCCTTGTCCCTAAAGTGCATTTCTTCGGTATCGGCAAAATGATGTTTTTTTAAACAAAACCGCCGTGTCCGATTTTTTTGAACTTTA
>JAYWDA010000304.1:0-4785 GCA_043780105.1 Pseudobdellovibrionaceae bacterium
CCACTGGATAGAAATAAATACAGAGCAAAAACTACCACTCCTAAAATTAAATAAAACCGCAGTCTCCCTGAGCTTTTCGCAGGACTGGCTTTTGGCGCGGAAAACCCAGGAGGTGGAGGTGCGGGTCGCAGCGGCTTTACGGCAGTACTGGCTGGCGATTTAACTAATGGCGGAGGTCGAAGGGCCACCACAGTCTTGTTTTCAACATTTTCTGTGTTTGCATTTTCTAGCGGCAGAAAATGAACTTCACTATCGCCTATATAAATTTTCTCACCAAAATTAACGGTTTCTGTATGAACCTTTTGACCGCGATAAACTATAAAGTTTTTATGACTTAGATTTGTGATTGTTACACCTTGATCTGAAAATTTGATCTCAGCATGAAGGCGACTGACCTTGGGATCCTCGGAAAGCACAATATCATTTTCCGAGCCTCGTCCGATGGTGACCAAAGATTTGTTCATGACAAACTTCTGACCCGAGTGAGGACCCTTCACAATTTCAATTTTAAAAGGACTTGTTGTCAGTATCACAGGGGCTGCTGTCACTCAGAACCCCCAGCAGCAGGCAATAATGTCACGATAAAATAATCCAGCGGCTGCCCGAAAGCCTGACAATTAATCAAGTAGGCTTGGCCGCCGAACTCGAGCTGGTCCGTGTGTGAAGCAAAGGGCGCTTCGCGAGAACGATTCATTAAAAATTCTAAGTTTTGTAGTAACGACTGATCTGACAACTGACTTATATTTTGATTTAAAAGTTGACCAGCTCCTGCATGAAGCAATTTTTCAAAAGGTGAATTAGCCGCTGCAATTTGGCCACCTTCGCGAATAACTAAAGTGGGATCCTTAATAATTGTGACTACTTTAGCGGCCTCATCGGCGTAAGAAGCAGTCAGGGAAGGGCCCGCGTGATCGCCATTTCCTTGACGAGTTAGTAGGCTGTTTAAATTGCTAATAAGATTTTGTAAGGCTGGGTACTGAAATTGGCTAGATAAGTTGTCTTTATTTTCCCGGAGGGCTACATCCAGTTGAGAATTTAAATCGATCAAAGGATATTCAATCAACTTATACATAAAATAAAACATTCCGAAGCCCACGATAATGGCTAAGATCAGCGTTTGCATAAATAAACTGACAGCTCGATTGTCATCAAATGCGATCGATCCGACATCATAGAAAACAATCGCGTGATACTTCACATTGTTTTCGCCGCTGACAGGATCGAAAACGCCGATCGGATAGCTGGCGCCGATTGTATTGCCATCTAAAACTTCCACTTGCGATTTATTTTCTCGACGAGCCGAATGCACAAATGGAATATCTGGAACTTTTCCCTGCTGTGATGCCGGAGCAATAATTAGACCGTCAACTTGTTGGATAATAAATGCCTGCTTAACGCCTTCTTCATTTTCAATCGAATAAAGCTGAACAGAGGACGAAGCTCCCTGCAGTAATGCCGTTTGATTCAACATTGCTAATGATCGAGCTAGTGATACCACTCGTCGCTTACTTTCATTGATGATACTGGCTTTACCGATCTGAATCGCTGGCAACATACATAACATGGTGACAACAATAATCAGTGCACCAAGAAATCCGCCAATCACCCATTTAAATTCAGCATACTCTGGCAATCGATAAACACCTGGTAACGCCACACGATTTAAATAGTCTTCGATATTGCTAATCAAGCCCTTCACAAACCCTTGGCTGGTCATATAATTTTGTGAGGCATTCATTTGCGGCTGAGCTGCGCTTGGCGTGGCCTGCGAAAAATCCTCAGCGGTTGAGGGTTGTGGTATCGGAATGTGGTATTGAGCGGCGGCTCCAGAACTAAATTGTGACTGACTTCGATGGGCCTGGCCTTGCGATTCTGCAGGAACAAGTTCGAAAATTATATCATGAATGGCAGCCTTTGTTCCTAATTTAAGGAGACCGTTTTGTATTTTAACTCCGTTTAACAAAGTTCCATTTCTAGATTTTAAATCAACAATCATTACTTTGTCTGGAAACACAATAACTTCACAATGCTCTTTTGAAGCTCCCAAGGATAGGACTTGAATATCGCATTCTTTACTGCGGCCTAAGACGTTTTTTCCCGCCTTTAGGTTATAAATTTTTCCGACCTGAGGGCCGTTTAAAAACTTAATGGCCCACATGCAGTTGCTCTCCTAATTCAATGTCAAGTCGGCGCACGCTTCCCGCCGCTAACTCGATGACCGAATCCGCTGTCCAGTAAAACTTTGTCAGACGCCAAGGCATTACATTTTCAACAACGGCTTTTACCGTCATCGTTTGATCGATAAAAATGCAATCAATTGCAAAAGACATAAAAAAAGTATGGATGCTTTTACAGTCGCCAATCCAAAGCCCCTCATTGGCTGCAAGATTCTTTTTGGGAATCAAGCCAAGACCTCTCGCTTTAAAAGTTTTTGCAACTTTTAAGTCCGAGATAAGAACTTTATTTTTTGTTCGACTGCTCAAAACTGCCATACTTACATTTTCCTTAATTATTTAGGCCCATACATAAATGAAATGGCCACGGGTCCAAAAACCATAATAAAAATTGCTGGTATAATAAAAATCATCATTGGAATCATAATGGCTTGCGAAGCCCTTGCTCCGGCTTTTTCTGCTCGGACAAATCTTTCCAAACGCATTTGCTCGGATTGATCTTTAAGGACCTGCGTGATGGGCGAACCCGATCTTTCAGCATCAATCAAGACCGCGACAAAACTTGTGATTTCAGAAATGTCCAGACGATCTGCCATTTCTTTTAAGGCATCAGCTTTCGATGATCCCATGGAAACTCGCTGCAGAAGATTTCCAAACTCTTCAGCTAGAACGCTTTCTGTGCCACGAGCTTTATCCACAATTCTTTGGATCGCAGAGAAAAAATCTAACTGGGCTTCTACAGATAAGGCTAGCAGATCAATAAAAAATGGCAGGTCGCCGCGCACCGAAATTTCGCGGCGTTTTTTTTCAGCCTTGGCATGCATGATGGGTAAATACATTCCCAGGGGAATCATTAGGAAAATCCACAAATAATTGATTTGTAATTCGAAAGCAAAATTAAGTAAGCAGCAGAACAGCGGGAACATTACGCCCCATAAGATCTGCAAACCAATAAATTCATCTTCGTTCAGCTCTCGGGAAAGGCCACCTGTTTTAATATATTCCCGAACCCGAGCGCGGTAGTTAGTACTTTTTATTTTAATGGCATGTTGAATTGTAAATTGATGAATCAAAGGCCTTGAAAAATTAATCACAGGGTTTTTTGATTTTGCAGGCTCGCTATTATTTGCCCATGACAATTGTTGCTTATCCGAATTGTTAGAAATCATAGCAGATACGAAGAGATAGATTGAAAATCCCCCTAGCACAGCTCCCAACATAAGCATTAATTCTGCACTTCCCATAAGACCCTCTTTGTGATGAATTGATAGTATGTATCAACTCGTCTTGGCATCTGAATCACCTCGCCGAAAACAACTTCTTGAAAAAGCCGGTTTCAACTTTCGCGTCTGCCCCAGTAAGATATCGGAAATACTTAACAAAAGTTTGAATGTGAATGAGCAGATTTTAGACCTTGCCCGACAAAAGGCTAGGACGGTTTTTTCCTCTCTGAAGTCCTCAATGAAAGAACCTTACTTAGTCTTAGGTTCGGACACAGAAGTCATTTTTGAAGGTCAGACTCTTGGTAAGCCAGCAGACCCCCAAGATGCTTATCGAATTCTTAGATCTTTGTCTGGGAATCAACACACGGTCATCACTGCGATCTGCATGATTGAGAGTCTTCAGGGACATGAGTCTAGCGAATATGAACTGAGTCAGGTTTATTTTAAACCGCTGACCGATGAAAAAATCTGGTCCTACATCCAGTCTGGAGATCCCATGGATAAAGCTGGCGCTTACGGAATTCAGGGTCCCGGTCGCGATTTAGTGGATTATTTTGAAGGAACTTTGGAAAATATCATGGGTTTACCCGTCGATCGAGTTCAATCCATCCTGCAAAAAAACTTTTGGAAAGTGAACGCAAGGTAAATGAGCTATCTATTAACTTTGGCAGAAATTAAAAATCAGATTCAAGAACTTTGTCGGCAAAAAAAATTATCAGCGGCTTCAGTAAAAATTTTAGCGGTCTCTAAACTGCAATCTAATGAGAAAATAAATGTATTATTACACCAAGGACAAATCGACTTTGGTGAAAACTATGTCCAAGAGTTTAAAGAAAAGCAGGAAGCTTTTTTAGAAAAAAATATTCAATGGCATTTAATTGGGCATTTGCAAAAAAATAAAGTAAAGACTGTCGTCGGGCGATGTCACATTATTCACTCTGTCGACTCTGTCGAACTGGCTCAGGAAATTAATAAACGCGCTGCAAGCGCAGGCCTTCGTCAAAAAATACTTTTGCAAGTCAATGTTGCTGGGGAAAACTCGAAAGAAGGTTTTAATCCCGAAATCCTGAAAGCTGAAATTAAAAATATTTTTTTGCTACCTCATATAGAAATTTTGGGGCTTATGACGATGCCTCCTTTTGTGGAAAACCCTGAGGACAATCGGGTTTACTTCCGAAATCTAAGAACTTTGCTCAAAATATTCCAATCCGAAAATGGTGAACACCCTTCTTTTTGCGAGCTTTCTATGGGCACAAGCCAAGATTATCAAGTGGCCATTGAAGAGGGAGCCACTTGGATTCGTTTGGGAAGCACTCTTTTTGGTCCCCGTCTGTAATTTGAAATTATAAATTAAATTTACAAAGTCCTGTCCAAGAAGCTATTGTGCT